>JBBDRM010000031.1 GCA_040905475.1 Actinomycetota bacterium | reverse complement strand
AGAGGCGGTGGAGGTGGGCGGCCTCGTCGGCCCAGCCGTGGAGCTTCATCACGTTCCCGTACGAGCGCGTAGAGGCGTAGAAGGAGATCCGCCGGCGGCTTTGCTCGGTCGCGCGCGCGACTTCTTCCTCGGTCCTGCCGGTCACGATGAACCCGCCTCCGCGTACCTGGACGCTGGCGGGATCTTTGC
This sequence comes from Actinomycetota bacterium, assembly GCA_040905475.1. Classification (NCBI taxonomy): domain Bacteria; kingdom Bacillati; phylum Actinomycetota; species Actinomycetota bacterium. The sequence continues at coordinate 1,396 of JBBDRM010000031.1, read as the reverse complement.
CGGCACGCCGGGCACCCTCCTGCACCGCCGGGATGAGGACCTCGCGGATGTACTTGAAGGTGCTGAAGCTGTGGATCGCGATGCCGTCGCAGACCTCGCCGGCGAGGCGGGCGTTGAACGGGTTCACCGCGGAGATGATCACCGGGATGTCGGGGTGCTCGATCGGGCCGGGATTAAAGAACGGGCTCGTGAGCTTGTACTGGTAGTACTCGCCCTCGTAGTCCGGCTTCGTGCCGTTCTGCCATGAGTCCCAGATCGCGCGCATGCAGTTGACGTAGTCGCGCAGCCGAGGGCCGGGCGGGGCCCAGGGCACGGAGAAGCGGCGCTCGTTGTGCCCCTTTACCTGCGTCCCGAGGCCGAGGACGAACCGGCCGCCCGAGTAGTTCGCCAGGTCCCACGCGATGTTCGCCGTGATGTGCGGCACGCGAGGGAAGGCGATGGCCACCGAGGTCCCGAACTTCATCCGCTCTGTGTGCTCGGCGACCAGCGTCATCGGCAGGAAGGGGTTGTGCTGCGTCTCGCCCACGGACACGATGTCGTACCCGAGGGCTTCGAGGTGGCGCGCCTGATCCGGGACGCTCTTCAGGTCCGATCCGATTCCGGTCCCCACGGTCATGGGCATGGCAGTCTCCCTCGGAAGGCGGCAGCGGCGATGGTCTCGCGCCGCCGCGCGGGCTGGCTGCGAGCCGCCGGATAGTAGCACCGGGCCCCCGAGGCGATGAGGGATGAGGCATGAGGCGGCCGGACGCGGCCAGCCTCAGGTGACGCGCGCGCCGTAGGGGACGACCTGCACGCGGAGGTGCTCCCGGATGACCTCGGCGCGCTCGTCCGGGTACCCCCGCAGGTGCGCTACATAGCCTGCCTCGATGCGACGGACGAGGACAGCCTGGTCATCCGCGCCGGCGGGCACGTGCAGCAGCAGGATCACGCGGCCCCGCTCGCGCATGAAGGCCAGGTCCGATCCGAGGCGCGGGGGCGACGCGTCGTCGATGATCCGCACGAGCGCCTCCACCACGTTCCAGAGTTCCGGGATGTCCGGCCGTACGAGGGCGGCGACGGCGTCGGGGTCTGCGGGGACACCCAGCCGCTGGCGCAGGCCGAGCCGGCGATCCTCGCGAAGCCAGTGCCGGAGGAGGAGATAGATGGCGACCGCGACCACGGCGCTGCCGGGCAGCCAGAGGATGAACCCGGCGAAGCCCTGGTCCGCGAGAGCGCCCATCCCCCACGGCGATGGCGTCTCCGCGAACCGTCCGTAGATCGGGTCGGTAGAGAAGACCCACACGGCCGCGGGGAACTTCGGGAAGACGAACGGCAGCACCAGGTAGCCGAGCCCGGCGAAGTACGGCAGCCGCTCCCGCTCCGGACCGGGACCGACCAGCGGCCACCAGTAGAGGAC
>JBBDRM010000030.1 GCA_040905475.1 Actinomycetota bacterium | reverse complement strand
CGTGGGAGTTCTTCGTCCATCACGCGGTCGGCGCGATCGAGGCCGGGCTCTGCGACGTGGCGCTCCTGAACTACGCGACGACCTCGCGCTCGGACCTCAAGCGAAAGATCCGCTCGGCCAACGTTGCGATCGAGGCGCGCGGGCCGGCCCAGTTCGAGTCGGCCTACGGTCACACGGTGATCGGCCGGCATGCGATGGCGGCGACCCGGCATATGCACGAGTTCGGAACGACACCGGAGCAACTCGCCGAGATCGCCGTCCAGGCGCGCGCGAACGCGGCGCGGAACCCGCTCGCGATGTACCGCGAACCGATCACGGTCTCCGACGTCGTCGACTCGCGCATGATCTGCTCCCCGCTGCACAAGCTCGACTGCTGCATCCGCTCCGACGGCGGCGGCGCGGTCGTGCTCGTCGCCGAGGACCGGGTGGCCGACCTGCCGCGCAAGCCGGTGTGGGTGCTGGGGGCCGGCGAGGCGGTCTCGCATCACACCATGAGCGAGTGGGAGGACTTCACCGAGTCGCCCGCCAAGCGCAGCGGCGAGCGGGCGTTCGGGATGGCCGGCGTGAAGCCGGACGAGATCGACGTGCTCGAGGTCTACGATTCGTTCACGATCACGGTTCTGCTGACGCTTGAGGCGCTCGGCTTCTGCGCGAAAGGTGAAGGTGGGTCGTTCGTCGAGGGTGGACGGCTCACGATCGATGGTGCGCTGCCGACGAACACCGACGGGGGCGGGTTGTCGTCGAACCACCCCGGCATGCGCGGGCTGTTCCTGATCATCGAGGCGGCGCGCCAGCTCCGCGGTGAGGCGGAGGGGCGGCAGGTCGCCGGCGCGAAGCTCGCGGCCGTCAACGGGACCGGCGGCTGGTTCTCGTCCACCGGAACACTCGTTCTGGGGGTGGATTAGCCGTGCCGGAGATGCCGAAGGTCGCGACGTGGCACCTGCCCGTGGCCGATCTCGAGACGGCGCCCTACTGGGAGGCGACGACGAACGGAAAGCTCATGATCAAGGAGTGTCGCGGCTGCGGGCGGGCGTTCTTCTATCCCCGTTCGCACTGTCCCCGGTGCTGGTCGACGGATACCTCCTGGCGCGAGGCGAGCGGGCGCGGAACGGTCTACACGTTCACGATCGTGTTCCAGAACGACCTGCCGCCTTTCCGAGACCGGGTGCCGTACGTGGTTGCCGTGATCGAGCTCGACGAGGGCGTGCGGATGACTTCGAACGTCGAAGGCATCGCGCCCGAGGAGGTTCGCTGCGGCCTGCCGGTTCGAGTCGCGTTCCGCGAAGAAGCGCGGGGCGACGACACGGTCGCGATCCCGGTGTTCCGGCCGGCCTAGACGTCAGTTCCCGTACTGCTTCGTCTCCGGCCGCTCGAGAAGGATCGCGTGGGCGATCGCGTCGGCGACGGGCCGGTGCATCTTGCCGCGGGGGACGACGTAGAGCTCGCCGGCGTTCAACGTGATCGGATCCGCGCCCGACAGCTCGATGCGGAACGCCCCGTCCCAGCAGAGGAAGAGCTCGTCCTCGTCGTGACGATGCCAAGGGAACTCGCCTTCCAGGCGCGCGACCCGCACGACCGCGTCGTTCACCTTCACGACGTCGCGCGGCCGCCACGGGCCTTCCAGCGACGCGATGAGCTCGGGCAGCGAGATGGCGCTCATGGCACCCGGAACGGCGTCTCGCGGACGATCCCGGCTTTCACCGCCTTCAACGCCTCGGGCGGTGCCTCGGCGACGAGCCGCGCGTACGTCACGGTGTCTTCGGTCAGCCGGTCGGCCGGGACGACCGAGCTCACGAGCCCGATGCGATGGGCTTCGTTCGCGTCGATCCGGCGGCCCGAAAGGCACAGGTCGCGCGCGATCGCGCCACCCACGATCTGCGACAGGATCGTGTACAGGGTCGGCGCGCCGAACTTGATCTCGGGATGGCCGAACGCGGCGACGTCGGAGGCGATGCGGACGTCGCATTGCGTCGCGATGTCGAAGCCTCCCCCGAGCGCCGGGCCGTTGATCGCGCCGACGAGCGGCTTGCCGAACGACTGGAGCGTCTCGTGCATGAGTTGCCCCGACTGCCACTTCGAGTCATCGCCGAACGTGTCGGGGTCGGGCGTGAACTCGGAGCGGTCGAAGCCGGCGCAGAATACCGTGCCGGCGCCGGTCAGGATGGCGACGCTTATCGCGTCGTCGTCTTCGATCTCCTTCAACGCTGCCGCCAGCTCCCGGCGCAGCGCGTCGCTCAACGCGTTTCGTTTGTCCGGCCGGTTGAGCGTGATCGTGGCCAGCGGCGGCTCTTTGTCGAGCAGGAGCAGCTCGTAGGCCATCCCGTTCACCGTCCCGTGAACGTCGGGTCGCGACGTTCACCGAACGCGATCATGCCTTCCTTGATGTCATCGGTCTGGTTGATCAGCTCCTGTACGAGCGCCTCTTCCTCCAGCGACGAGCTGAGGTCTGACTCGAGGGAGCGATTGAGCAAACGCTTCGCCAGCCCTAATGCCTTCGTGGGCCCGGCGGCGAGCCGCTCCGCCCACTCGGTAGCGGCCTGCTCGAGCGCCTCGGGCGCAACGACCTTGTTGACCAGACCGATGCGCTCGGCGTCGGCCGCGCCCCACGGCTCGGCGAAGAACACCATCTCCTTGGCCTTCGCGAGCCCGATGAGTCGCGGCAAGATGTACGCGCCGCCGCCGTCGGGAACGATCCCTCTGCGGGCGAACACCTCGATGAACCGCGCTTTCTCCGATGCGATCACGAGGTCGCACGCGAACGCGATGTGACAGCCGATCCCGGCAGCCACGCCGTTGACGGCGGCGATCGTCGGGGTCTCGAGCTCCCAGAGGGTCCGGAATAGCCGTTGCGAGCCGCCGCGGATCGCGTCGCGCGCCATCCCCGCGACTCGCTTCTGCCCCTGGCGGGAGCCGGCGCCGGAGATGTCGGCGCCCGAGCAGAACCCTTCGCCGGCGCCGGTGATCACGAGGCAACGCAGATCGAGGTCCGCGCCGACGACGCCGATGGCGTCGATCAGCTCTTCGCGCATCTCGGGCTTCAGGGCGTTGCGAACCTCGGGGCGGTTGAGCGTGACCCACGCGACCGTGCCTCGCCGCTCGAACGTGATGAACTCGTAGCTCACGGGTTCCCCCTTCATTGTTCCTTGATGTACCGATCGAGCCTCGGGTCGAGACGGTACCCGGCGGAGCGCCAGAACGCCGTCGCGACCTCGTCATCGCCTTCGACCATCGAGCTGATCCGGCGGGAGCCGCGCTCCCGGATCCGCCGCTCGCCCTCGCGGACGAGCGCCGTCGCGATGCCGCGTCTTCGCTGCGACGGGCGGACCGCGAGCCGGTAGAAGTTGCCGCGCCAGCCGTCCCATGCGGCGACGAGTGTGCCGTCGACGCCGTCGCCGTCGCCCGCGATCAGGAGCCAGGCGCTGTCGTGCTCGAGGAGGGTGCTGACGCTCTCGGGGTTGTCGGAGACGCTCGCGTGATCGCTTGCCTCTCGCCAGAAGGCGAGCACCGTGTCGACGTCGCCGCGGGTCGCGTCGCGGATCTTCGGCGGGTCGCGAGAGGCCATCGAGCCGATAGCCCTAGAATCTCGCCGCCATGGATCTTTCTCAGTCGCCGTCCGAGCAGTCGTTCCGCGCCGAGGTACGCGCTTGGATCGAGAAGAACCTGCCCGAGGGGTGGGGAACGCCGGCATTCAAGGACCCACGGACCTTCGAGGAGCGCGTCGCTTTCTCCAAAGAGTGGGAGGCGAAGCTCGCGAAGGACGGCTGGGTCGGCATCCACTGGCCCAAGGAGTACGGCGGCCGGGGCGCTACCTACATGGAGCAGATCATCTTCCATGAGGAGATGGCCCGCGCACGCGCGCCGCAACTGTTCATCAACTTCGTCGGGACCAACCTGGCCGGGCCGACGATCATGGCGCACGGTTCGGAGGAGCAGAAGCAGCGGTACCTGCCGCCGATCCTGTCGATGGAAGAGGTCTGGTGTCAGGGCTTCTCCGAGCCGAACGCGGGGTCGGATCTCGCCAACGTGCAGACGCGCGCGGAGGATCGTGGGGACCACTTCGTGGTCAACGGTCAGAAGATCTGGACTTCGTTCGCGCACGTCGCCGACTGGTGCCTGCTGCTCTGCCGCACCGACACCTCGGTCGCGAAGCACAAGGGCCTGTCCTACCTGCTCGTCGACATGAAGCTGCCGGGGATCGACCCGCGGCCGCTGAAGCAGATCACCGGCGACGCGGAGTTCAACGAGGTCTTCTTCACCGACTGCGTCGTTCCTAAGGAATACCTGCTCGGCGAGATGAACATGGGCTGGACGTACGCGAACACGACGCTGTCGCACGAGCGCGGCCCGGCGTTCCTCGGCCACCAGATCCGGTTCCGCAACGTGCTGCTGGATCTGTTCAAGGCCGCTCAGAACACGAAGCGCGACGGGATCCCGGTTTCGGAGCATCCGGTGTTCCGGCAGAAGCTCGCCGGCGCGTACGCCGAGCTCGAGATCATGCGCTATATCGGGCTGCGCAACATCACCTCGATCTTGAAGCACGGCCGGCCGGGGACCGAGGGCTCGGTCGCGAAACTGTACTGGAGCCACATGGTCCGCCGGATGCAGGAGCTGGCTCTGTCGGTCGGAGGCCCCGCGGGGGCCTTGGACGGCGAGGACGCGATGGGCCGGGGTCAGTGGCAGCGCGGCTATCTGATGTCGTTCGCGCAGACGATCGCGGCCGGCTCGAGCGAGATCCAGAAGAACATCATCTCGGAGCGGGTGCTCGGTATGCCCCGCGGTGAGACGTGGGCGCCCAGGGAGAAGCGCTAGTGGACTTCGATTTCTCTCCCGAGCAGTACACGTTGCGCGACGAGGCGCGGCGCTTCCTCGAGCAGCAATGCCCGACGTCGCACGTGCGCGAGTTCATCGACGATCCAGCCGGCTGGTCGCGGGATCTCTGGAAGCAGATGGCCGACCTCGGGTGGATGGGGCTGGCGTTCCCGGAATCGGTGGGAGGGCTGGGCCAGTCGTTCCTCGATCTGGTGTTGCTGCTCGGCGAGCTTGGGCGCGCGGTCGCGCCGGTTCCGTTCCTTTCGAGCGTCGCGCAGGCCGGCCAGGTGATCCTGCGGCACGGGTCTGGGGATCAGCAGGCGCGGCTGCTGCCGGGGATCGCGTCGGGGGAACGCGTCGCGACCTTGGCGGTGGCCGAAGGAGCAGGGACGTACGGGGATGCCGGGATCGAGACCCGTGCCGATGCGGACGGCCGTCTCACCGGCGAGAAGCGCTACGTGCTCGACGCCCCGGCCGCCGACCTGTTCGTGGTCGCGGCGCGCGGGCCTGCCGGTGTCGGCTGGTACGTCGTCGAGGACGGCGCGAGCGTCACGACGCAGCGCTCCTACGACATCACGCGGCCGATCGGGTCGCTGACGCTGGACGGAACGCCGGCCGAGCGGCTCGCGGTGCCGGGCTTGGACCCGGGTCTCCGGATCGCGACCGCCGCGTTGACGGCGGAGATGGTGGGAACCGCGTCGAAGATCCTCGACCTCTCCGTTTCCTATGCGAAAGAGCGCGAGCAGTTCGGCCGTCCGATCGGTTCTTTCCAGGCGATCAAGCACAAGTGTGCCGAGATGCTGACCGACCTCGAGTCGTCTCGGTCGGCCGCGTTCTACGCGTGCTGGGCGGTCGCGACCGACGCGGAGGATGTCGATCTGGCGGTGGCGGTCGCGAAGTCGTACGGGTCGGATGCTTTGGCGCGGCTGGGCGGGGAAGGCGTTCAGGTGCACGGCGGCATCGCGTTCACCTGGGAGCACGACATGCATCTGTACCTGAAGCGCATCAAGACCGCGGAGGCGTTGTTCGGCGATGCGGCCGAGCATCGCGAGCGCATCGCGGTGCTAGCCGGACTGTAGAAACGCGCAGTTCGAGAATCTTTCCGCAACGCTCTCGATCCAGTTACGGATAGGCGTTCGTTGTCGCATGGGCGTGCTTTGATGTCTGCATGATCGATCGTCTGGAAGGTTTGGTTGCGGCGCTGCGGGATCTCCTGTCTGAGTTGGATCCTCGGAATCTGTCGGGGGTCGACGCGGTGCGGGTGGTAGAGGTGTGCTCGGAGGGCGAGCGCGTTTGCGCCGCCGGGCGCACGCTGGCTGCGGGCCGCGTTCAGCGATCGCCCGAATGGAGCGCAGCCGGGTATCGCACGCCGGCGCAATGGATGGCGGCCCATACCAAGGTCACTCTTGGGCAGGCGATCACCACGTTGGAAACGGCTCGGCGACTCGAATCGCTTCCGATGACGCGCGGGAAGTTCGTCGCCGGTCGCCTCTCGGAGATACAAGCTGCGGAGATCGCTGCCGCCGCATCGGCGCACCCGCAATCCGAAGATTCGCTTCTCGAGGCAGCGGAATCGGAGACCGTCGCGTCCCTTCGCGATCGCTGCCGGGAGGTCCGCGCCTCGGCTCACTCCGACGAGGACGCGTGTGAGCGCATCCGAAGGGGACGGTACCTTCGTCACTGGACCGATCCAGACGGCGCGGTTCGGCTGAACGGGCGCTTCGCGCCCGACGACGGCGCGAAGCTGGTCGCGTCCGTCCAGGCCCGCGCCGAGCGTCTGCAGGTCGAAGCGCGGCGCGCCGGACAACGCGAGCCTTCCGATGCGTACGCGGCCGACGCGCTGTTGGGCTTCGCGGCGGGAGATCAAGCCCCGCGTTCCGTCGTCCACGTCGAAGTCGATCGCGCGGCCTTCGAACGGGGGCGCGTCGAGCCCGGTGAGCGCTGCGTCATCCGTGGCGTCGGGCCCGTTCCCGTTGCTGTAGCTCGTCGGATGGCGCGAGATGGGCTCGTTAAGATCCTCGAGCGGGACGGCGTCGAGGTGACGCGTGTGGCGCATGCCGGCCGCACGATAGCGGCGCATCTCCGGACGGCGCTCGAAGCGCGAGATCCGACCTGTGTGGTGCCTGGGTGTGACGTGCGGACCGGACTCGAGATCGACCACATCGTTCCACTTGCCGAGGGCGGGCCGACGCGGCTGAACAATCTCGCTCGACTGTGCCGGTTCCATCACGGGGAGAAGACCCATCGCGGGTGGCGGCTGGGGGGCCGGCCGGGCGCCTGGTCGTGGACGCGGGGGTCGGCCAGGGCGCCGAACCGGTCCGCCTAGCGGTCACGCCTCCAAACCTGGATAGCTGCTGATCACGCGCATGCGTCTCTCACGGCTCCGTGTCGGTGCCACTCGCACGAGCGAGACCCGGAAAGATCGACGTGTTTAGAGAGCTTTGACTGCCCCGAACACGAGGATCAGGAGCCCGGCGAACGCGAGGGTCGCGTTGGTCGCTGCCAGCGCGTAAACGATGCCGCGAGGTGGCGCGAACAGGTCTGCCAACCCCTTGGTCCACGCGAGGAAGTTCGAGGTCAGCTGGAGCGCGCCACCCGCGACGAGAAGCAGCGCGGCGAGCGTCTCGACGCCCGACGATAGGTTCGACAAGGCCACGGCCCAGACGAGTCCGAGGAGCATGAAGCCTTCCCATAGGGCAACCACGTGCACGCCGAGGAGTCGCGTCTGCTCGACGGTGTGGTCCTTCAGCCGGACGCGCGAGAGAACGAACCCCATGATGAAGGCGAAGACTAGGCTGAACAGCCCGCCGATGACCAGGATCTTGGCTGCCGTGTCGTTCATGTGCGCCCCCTCGCTGTCGACCCGTCGCGAGCATATGTCAGGCGTAGGGCGTTCCCCAGTGTTCGAGGTGGGCGACTTCCTCGAGCTCCCGGCGTCGCGGCGGCCCGAACTTTCCTTCTGCCGGGTGTCCGATCGCGATGAGGATCACGGTCTCGACGTACTCCGGCATCCCGAGCAGCGGCCGGACCTCGTGATCGAGCAGGCGCGTGAGGTTGGTGGGTAGCGCCGCAAGTCCGAGCCCGCGCGCAGCGAGCAGGATGTTCTGGACCGCGGCCCAAACGGCCCCGAAGGCGGACGACGGCTCCAGGATCGTCTGGAGATCCGGGGTCACCATCGGGCCGAGCCGCGACCGGTCAAGACAGCAGAGGATGAACAGAGGCGCCTCGTCGAGCGACCCGGCCAGCCGGTCCGTCGCCTCGAGCATCACCCGCTCGGGCTCGTCCTTGGCCTTCGCGGGGTCGCCGTAGAACTGTTTCGCGAATCCCCAGGCTTTCGCGTAGATCTCGGCGAGCGCCCGGCGCTTCTCGGGATCGCGCACCACGATGAACCCCCACGGCTGTGAGTTCGTGGGGCTCGGCGCTTTCCGCGCCGCGTCGAGCAGACGCCGGATCGCGGCGTCGGGGACGGGAGCGTCGGTGAACCGGCGGAGGCTCCGTTGCGTATCGATGGCCTCGAACAGGCCGATGCCGTCCGGCTCGCTCACGGGAGCCGCCCGAACACGTTGACGTACTGGATGTCGAGCGCGTCGCTCATGGCCCACCTCATGAACGCCTCGTCGCCGAGCTCGAAGCCCCAGCGCTTCATCACCGCGTTCGGCATCTCGTCGACCGCGGCAACGGGATCGGGGGTGTCGAGCTCGTAGAAGTGGAGATACAGCGGGTCGGTTCCGGCGGCGTTCACGTAGGGCGTGATCGTGGTGAACCCCTCCGGCGCCGCCGCTGCGATCCCGTGGATGTGAGTGAAGTCGGCCCAGTCGCGGAGCTCCTGCGCCCGGGAACGCTCGGTGGGGGAGATCAGGATCAGGAAGATCCCCAACGTCGGCTTCCCCGAGCAACGGCCCTGGGAAGGCCGCGGGTACCGCCGGAAAGCGAACCGGTTGACGACCCGGACCCCGGCATCGCCGTCGGGCAGTGCTGTCAACGTGATGTCGCCGGGCCCGATCTCGTAGATCGTGAGGTGACTGAAGTTCTCGACCTTCTGCTGGAATCGCGACTCATCGGGGCGGAGGTTCTTGAACGCCGTCGCGCGCGAGAACAGTCCGGTCGCGAGCGCCTTGGACATGGCCACCTCGCGCTGCCACCGCTCGACGCTGGCTGGTTCTCCGTCCAGCATCTCGAGAAGGAGTCCGGACGGCTGGCGGTCTTCCATGGTGTCCTTTGAGAAAACGTTCAACCCTTCGACCGGCTCAGCATGAACGTCGCCATCGCCTTGGCGCAAAGCCGGCCCTTGTTCGTGATGTCGACGTTCGTCACGGCCAGACGTTTCCCCAGATGCACGATCTTGGCGGTGGCCGTCATGTCGCCGTCGTAGACCTTGCGCAGGAAGTTCACCTTCAACTCGACCGTCCCGTCGATCGCCTGACGCCCGTCCTCCTTCATGGCCACAGCGATCGCGATACCACTGGCGATGTCGGCAAGCACGCCGACCATCCCGCCGTGCGCCCACCGATTCCCGTAGTGCTTCTCGGGGTCGACCTCGATGAACGCCACGCCCTCCTCGTTGTCTCCGATCCGCATCTGGATGCCGAGCGTGCGGTGGAAGGGAGGGTTGAACCGTTCCTTGGGAACCTCGGTCATCCGAGCATCGCAACGCCGGCGTCGACCGGGATGACCTGCCCGGTCACCGCGTCGGAGTCGTCGGACGCGAGGAACACCGCGGTGCCGGTTATGTCCTCGGGCTCGAGTGTCCGGCGAAGCGCGCTCATCATCTTGATCGCGCCCATCATCGCGTCGGGGACGTGCTTGC
>JBBDRM010000029.1 GCA_040905475.1 Actinomycetota bacterium | reverse complement strand
CGTGCAGGGAGGCTCTCCCTATGTAAACAACCTCGGTGGGAACTACACCTAGCGGCTAGCCGCGCTGACGACGGCAGCGGCACGCCCGTTGCCCGTCAGCCACACGTTCACCGTCGCGAGCCAGAGCTCGGGGGACTCGAGCTGCGGGATATGTCCAATGTCGTCGAGCACTTGCAACGTCCAGTCCGGGCGCATCTGGGCGATCGCCCGCGCTGCGGCGACCGGCACGAGGCGATCCTTTTCGCCGTGCACCAGCAGGGTCGGGCACGAGATCGCGTGGAGCATCGCGAGAAAGCGTTCGCGGCGGGCAAGGCGGCGGAGCAAGCTCCGCGCGGCCGTGAGGAAAGACTTGTGCGCCCAGGAGAAGGTCTGGCGCTCGGTCGCGAGGGCCACGTGCGCGTCGATCACCGCAGGGTCGATGCGCGAGGGATCGACGCAACACGTGCGCATCGTCTCGCGGACGAGCCTCTCGGGGCCGAGCATCTTCGCGCGCTGCCGGATGAACTGCTCGCCCACGCCGGGAACGAGGTAGGCGGCGAAGACCGCCGCGATCAGCGGGTCGGGCGCCACCGACCTGGCCCGCGGAAGCGCCGGATCGACGAGGAGCAGACCGGCCGCCGTCTCCGGCTCCGCCGACGCTTGCATCGCACTGATCGCTCCGCCCATCGAGTTCCCGACCAGGATCGCGGGAGCCGCGTTGGTCGCGTGGATGAATCGGTTGAGCAGGCGTCGGTTCGCACCGAGCGTTGCGCGTCTTCCGGCCGGCGGGGTCCGGCCGAACCCGGCGAGATCGATCGCGAGAACGCGTCCTTGCTCTGCGAGACCGGGCGCCACCGACAACCAGTTCACATGCGAGCCGCCGAGGCCGTGAACCAAGACGAAGGTGGGCCCTTCGGAGGGGCCGGGCCACTCCGCGTAGTGAACGGGGCCGTCGAGCTCGACGGTGCGGGATTCCACAGGGGGCAAGACTACCGGAGCGGCGACCGGCGGGCGGGGACGCCCAGCATCCAGTCGCGCACCCGCGCGCGAGCTATCCAGAAAAGCGCGGCCGTAGCGAAGAACAGCAGCGACGCCGACGCGATCGCCCAGTCGGGGAGCGCACTGTGGGTCGCCGGAGCGTCGGCCTGACGACCGCCCGCCGTCCCGAACGTCCGCGTGAACGAGGAGGACGGGGACGCCGGGGGGCCGGCCGTGGGGACGTCGGGCAGGATCTCGGGGACTGATCCGGGGTTGATCGCGCCGACGGCCGGCGGGACGAGCTTCGTGCCGGCGACGGCACGGGTGAACTTCGCGCCCGACGCCACCGCGGACATCGGGTTCGCGATCAGGAGCTCGACGTTGCGGTCCTGGGAGGGTCCGGCGACGAGCGAGTTATCCCGGCCGCGTGCGTCCGCGTCGGCCGCGTGTCCGGCCTGCGGATCGTTGTAGCCGACCTCACGAGCCACCGCCGCCAGGTACTCCTCGTTGATCTTGGGAGTGCCCGGCTGCAGGGCACTCTCGTCGGTCGGGTCGTTCGCCCACGGCAGGCACGTCGCCGAATCCGTCGCGTCACCGCGGCAGGCCTGGGGCGGCGCCGTCGCGTCGAAGATCACGCCGAATACCGAGAGCGTCCCGTCCTTGTTGTCGACGATCTCGAGCGTGCGGCTCTGGCTCGGCCAGTCCGCGTGCGAGGAGCTGTTGACCTCCCAGTAGCCCGTCCCGGGCTGGCCGCCGGCAGCCGCGCGACCGGGCCTCGCCCACACCCGGTTCTCATGCGTGTGTCCGGCCGCGTGCAGCACCACGTTGGGGAAGCGGAGCATGAGCTCCGACATCTCGGCACCGAGGGCGCGCCCGTCGTCGTCGACCCGCTCGAGCGTCGGGAAGTCCGTGGTCTTGAGGTTGATCGGGAAGGTCTCGTCCATCGAGTCCTTGGTGTGATGCGAGAAGACGACGATCAGGGAGTTATCCGCCGAGTGGTTCGTCGCGAGCCCGCCGGCCGCGTCGTAGTAGCGTGAGGAGTGGGCGACCAGCTCGCGCTCGAGCCACGCCAGCTGCTGCGCGTCGAGGTTGCCGCCCTCGAAACCTTCGTCGGGGTTCGTGTCGAGCACGATGTAACGGATGCCCGCCGAGTCGTACGAGTAGCAGAGCCGCGCGAGCGGCGTGCCCGCGGCGTCGGTGCAGCGCGGGTCGAGGAAGCCGTGGCCCGCGGGCAGCCCCGTCGAGCCGCGCGCTTCGGGGTCGAGCGACTTGGCCTGCGCGGGAGGAAGATGCTCGGCGGCCCACTGGTTCCGCGTCAGCGTCGCGCGCAGCCCGTCCGCCGTCACGAGGCCGGTCGTCGCCGGACGCGCGAGCACCTTCATCCAGAACGCGGGATCTGTCGCCTTGGCGGGGTCGGCGCAGAGCTCCTGGATGTAGTCGGGGCCGATGGTGCGGATGTACAGCGGTCCCTGCGCGAACGTGTGGGCGAACTCCCACCAGCCGGGGAGGTTCGGCAACGTGCCTTGGACCTTCGCGTCGTGGTTGCCGAGCACCGAGTACCAGGGCACGGGCTCACCGTTCGCGCGGCGGAGCCCCGGCGCGAAGAACGGATCGTTCGCGAGCTCGAGGATGCTCCGGCCGCCGGCCGGACTGGGCCACGGGTCGCCACCCTGCGGACCCTCGTACCGGTTGTGGTTCCCCGAGTCGGGATCGAGAAGCTTCCCGCCGTCGAGAAGGTCGATGAACCAACGCGTCTCGTTCCGTTGGGTGTTGTCGGCGGCGTCGCCGAGCTGGATCCCGAAGTCGAACGGGCGTCCGGTCACCGGGCCGGCGGCGATCGCGTTCGCGGCGCGGATGTTGGAGTTGATCAGGTGGGGGACCATCGCCTCTTGCGGGCGGAAAGCCGAGATGAACGGGTGCGATCCGCACAGGTCGATCCAGGGGCCGCGCAGCGGGGATTCCTCGTCGGCGAGTTGGAAGTCGGCGAACCCCACGAACGACGCGAGCGCCTTGCGCCGGGTCTCGCGTCCGGCGTGCGCCTTCGCGAGGTCCTCGCGCACCAGGATCGTCTCGCCGGCCGCGTATTCGAAGCGCCCATCACCGTTGAGGTCGAGGATCGTGCGCTCGAGCGTCGTGCCCGACGGGTCCACCTGCGCGCCGGAGCCGAGGGTGGCCAGGGCGGCCACGGCCGCGGCCAAGGCTGCGAGGAGCCCGAATCGCCGGCGGAGCCGTCCCGTGGTCGTCATGTTGTGCTAACGAAGGATTTGCCCTGGGAGGTCTGGGTTCCTGCAGCATAGAACCCGCCTAAGTCACCCAGCAGTGCCCCCAACTCGTGCGGAATCGGGCGAAGCGCTCGATGCTGTGGCCGGATCCAGCGGCCGGGCCACCGGACCCCGCTCTTGAGCGACCCGCGCCGCGAGGGCGGTCACCTGCGATGCCATGGCCGGGCCGAGCCTCAGGCGGCGCCCGACGAGCCCCGGAGCCTCCGACGTGAGCCCCGCGTTCTGATCGGCCAGCGAGAGGCGCGTGCGACGCTCCAACACGTCCGAAAGCGAGGTTGCCATCTCGCGATCCACCGCCCACACGGCTTCGGCGGCCAGCCAAGGCAAGCCCGGCACCAGCGGAGCGGCGAGGGCCGAGTCCGACGCCGCAAGCTCGAGGACCGCGGGCGCCCGATCTCCGAACGTCTCGACGAGGTGCCGCGCCGAGGCTTCGGAGATACCGGCCCCCGCCGCTCCGGCGATCGTCTCTGCCAACAGACCCCCGAGCGGTCGCGTGAGCCCGATCGTCAGGCGCTTCGTGCACGACCGCGTCCGCACACCGAGCCGCGAGCACACGAGATCGACCGTGTCGGCAGCCATGCGACGGTACGTCGTCAGCTTCCCCCCGGTGATCGTCACGAGCCCGGCGGGCGACGCCGACAGATGCTGGGTCCGCGACAGGTCCGCCGTTCGCGCCTCGGGTCCACCGGCGCCGGCCAGCAGCGGCCGCAGGCCCGCCCACGCCGACACGACGTCGGACGGCTTCACGTCGACGCCCAGCGACCAGTTGACGGCCGACAGCGTGTAGCGAACGTCGTCGTCGTCGACGGAAGGAGCGTCGAGCGGGCCGTCGTACGTGGTGTCGGTCGTCCCGAGCACGACGGTGTCTCCCCACCCCGGTATCGCGAACAACGAGCGCCGGTCACGCGCGACCGACGGGATGACCACGGCGCTTCGCACCGGCACCGCGGAAGCGGGAACGACCAGATGGATCCCCTTGGCCGGACGGATCGGTGGTGCGGCCGATCGCGCCTCGAGCCGTCCCACCTCGTCCGCCCAGACACCGGCGGCATTCACGATGCAGCGCGCGCGGACCGTGACCTCTGTGCCGGTCATCTCGTCGGAGACGAACGCGGCGGCGATCGTCCCGC
The DNA here is from genome assembly GCA_040905475.1 of Actinomycetota bacterium. Taxonomy (NCBI): domain Bacteria; kingdom Bacillati; phylum Actinomycetota; species Actinomycetota bacterium. The sequence continues at coordinate 5,252 of JBBDRM010000029.1, read as the reverse complement.
CGGGGGTGTCGAAGCCGTGTACCCGCGCGTGGTTCACGACCACCGCGCCGAACCCGTGGGCGGTGCGCAGCACCTCGAAGACGAGACGCGCGTCGTCGGTGGTCGCGTCCCAGTACGTCCACGCTCCGACGACGCGCTTGGGGTCGAGTGAGGGAGTGAGACGCTCGATGTCGGCGTCGTTCGCCCGGCGATGGCGGCCGAAACCTTTCCTTCCCGCGACGATGTCGTACATCGTCAGTCCGATCGTGGCGAAACGTGTCTGGATCCCCTTCTTGTACGCAGGGAACAGGAAGCGCTGGGGTCGCACCAGCTGCGGTGCGAGGCGCCGCAGCAGGTCGCGCTCGCGGCTCGCTTCCCAGGTGAGCCGGAAGTCGTACTGCGCCAGATAACGCAGCCCGCCGTGCACCATCTTGGAGGAGCGGCTCGAGGTCCCGGAAGCGAAATCGTCCCGTTCCACCAGCGCGACGGAGAGGCCCCGGCCGGCCGCATCCAGGGCCACACCGGCCCCGGTTATCCCCCCGCCGACGACGCAGACATCGAAAGCCTCACGCTCGAGGCGCTGGAGGTTTTCTGCGCGGGTGTCGGGCCCGATCTCCGGCACGGCGCCTATCATAGATGTCGCCGATGACCTCGCCCTCCTCCAAACGTCTGACGCGCGCCCGCGCCGAGATGGAGCGAGCGGGGATCGACGCGCTGATCGTGGGGCCGTCGGCCGATCTGCGTTACCTGACCGGCTACGATGCTCCGCTCCTCGAGCGACTGACCATGCTGGTCCTTCCCTTGGCCGGTGAGCCGGCGCTCGTCGTACCGGAGCTGGAGCGGCCGCGGGCGGAAGACTCGGGCGCCGGAGACGTCGTACAGATCGTGGCGTGGAACGAGACCGACGACCCGTACGCGCACGTTCGCGCCGCGGTCGGCGACGAGCACGGAGCCCTCGCGGTGGGGGAGCGCATGTGGGCGACGTTCCTGCTCGCCCTGCAGGACGTCTACCCCGCCGCCGCCTTCTCCCGTGCGTCCAAGATCCTGAACGCGCTGCGGGTCCGTAAGGACGCTACCGAGCTGGATGCGCTCCGGAGCGCCGCGGCTGCGGCGGACGGCGTCGCGACCGGGCTGGCGGGGGAGCGGGTGTCGGGCCGCACCGAGCGCGAGGTTGCTCGCTGGATCTCGGATGCGCTCATCACCCGCGGTTGCGAGCAGGTCGGCTTCGCGATCGTCGCTTCCGGTCCGAACTCCGCTTCGCCACACCACGAGCCCGGCGACCGCGTGATCGAGCGGGGCGACGCGCTCGTGTGCGACTTCGGCGGCACGATCGACGGCTACTCGTCCGACATCACGCGAACGTTCTGTGTCGGCGAGCCGCCCGACGGTTTCACCGACGCCTACACCGCCCTGGCGAAGGCGCAGGACGCCGCGGTGGGCGCCGTCGCGCCGGGCGTACCGGCCGAGGACGTCGACGCGGCTGCTCGGACGGTGATCGACTCGGCCGGCTACGGCGACGCGTTCATCCACCGCACCGGCCACGGCATCGGTCTCGAGGTCCACGAGGAGCCGTACATCGTCGCCGGCAACGCCGAGCCGCTCGCCACGGGGATGACGTTCAGCGTCGAGCCGGGCATCTATCTACGCGGCCGGTTCGGGATGCGCCTGGAGGACATCGTCGCCGTCACCGACGACGGCGTCGAGCGATTGAACGCCGCGCCGCGTAACCCGGTGGTGCTGACGTGAAGACGCTCGCTTCGGGCTGGTGCCCGAGGCACGACCGCGTGTTCGAAAGAGCGACCAACTGCCCGGAGTGCGGCACCGCCCTCGTTCCCTTGGCTTCGGCGAAGATGATCATCCCGCGCGACGCCCCGCTCGTCCTCGACGAGCCGGGCCAACCCGAACCGGAGCCGTCGACGAACCCATGGATCTTCCGAGCCTTCATCGCCATGGCAATGGTAGGCGCGTTCGCTCTGGGCTTGGTGTTCCCGCGAAACGAGTCGCCGCCCGTTGCACAGGACTCGCCGGGTTCTTCTCGCGAGCTCGTCGCGGTCCAGCCGCAAGCGGATGCTACGGGGGCACAGATCCGGCTCGAGCGGATGACGCAATCCGGGGATCGGATCACCGCGTCGTTTCGAACCTTGACCGGCTTCAGCGTTCCACGGCTGATCGAAGGAGCAGCCGTCGAGGTCACCGTCGCGGCGTCCGGGGGAGGGGGGAGGTCCTTCGGTGTTTCCGACGTCGATCTCGTGGTCGACGCGAACGGCTTCACACTGGCCGGTCGGCTGGACCAGCCGGGACGGGTGATCGAGCTGCGGATCAGCTCCATCCAGGTCTTGGCGGAACGATCCCCAGAGTGGTCTGCGAACGTGTCGTCGGTTTGGCCGGTGTCCTCCGGCAACGAGCCGCGGGTTCTTCGCATGAAGCAGCCCTCACTCGCGGTCGCCGGCGGATCGGTACGGCTCACCGCTCTCATCGCCTGGAGCGACCGGCTGGAGGCGGTGTTCGAGCTCAAGGGACTCGGCGGCGAAGCCGGAAACCGGGCGGAGATCGCGGGGTTCGAGCTCCTCACGACCTCGCCCGGGGCGGCGACGGGCACGAACGTGCATGGAAGGTCGATCTCGGCGAGTGACACCGAGCAGATCTCGGCGGGACAGATCATCGCTCGGTTCGAATCCGTCCCCGCCGACGCCGGGCGCATGGTCATCCGCGCGACCCGGGTCGTCGACTTCATCGCGGGGCCGTGGACCTGGCGGGTCGAATGATCACGGAGACTGGTCGATGACCGGTTGGTGCCCGGTCCACGATCGAACCTACGAAGCCGAGGATGGGCTCTGTCCTCGCTGCGGAACCGCGCTCGTCACCGACGACGTCCCGTCCGACGACGCGACGGTGATCGTCCGAACGAACGAGCCCGATACCCAGATCGGCCCGACGCCGGAACGGTCGCCGTCGCGTCGGCCGAGCAGGTCGGTGATCGGTATCGCGGCCGCGGTCGTCGTCGCCTTCGTCGCCGGTCTCGCGTTCCCCGACGCGGATACGGCCGGCGATCGAACCATCTCGTCTCCGCGTGACGCCGCGGTGGATCTTAACGTCGGCGTGACGCGGAACAGCGCGAGCCTTTCCCTCCGCCTCGAGAGCTTCACCCAGCGAGGGCAGAACGTGGTCGCCCGGATCAGCGTTGGTTCCGCGGACGGCGCAGACTTGGGAAAGCTCCACAGCGCCTCGGTTTGGTTCATCCTCGCGGGGGGAGGGGAGATCTCCGACGAGGTTGCGGTGCGCCCGACGATCACCGGATTCATCATCGAGGGCAGGCTCCTTCCCACCGCGACTACGCCCGTTATCGGAGTGCGGATCGACTCGCTTGGCTTCGGGTACGCCGCGGGCGACGACATCCCGATCGACCTGTCGAGCGCGTGGCCGGCGACGCCCGCGACCCAGCCCCGATCCGACAAGGCGACGGGAAAGCTCGAGCTCGACGGCCTCGGGTTCGAACTCCGCGGGATCGTCGGGTGGGTCGATCACTTCGACGTGGGCCTGGCGATCACCGGGGCGCGGCCCGGCTGGGAGTACGGCACCCGGTACGAGCTCGTGTCCGATGCCATCTATGAGGGCTTTGCGCAGGGAACCCCTGGATCCGCGATCGTGCGGTTCGATTCGCTTCCCTCCGGCAATCGCCGCTGGAGCTTCCGCGTGTCACTCAAGGCCGCTTCGGCCGTCGGGCCGTGGGAATGGTCGTTCGTCTGACCCGGTGAGTGTTTCTTTCCATGGGTGGGGACGCGGTGTTAGATTCCGAGTAGTTACCGACGGGTAACCCGCGCCGAGGAGGCGGACGACGATGGCCGACGCTAGCGAAGTCACTCGTGCTCACGACGACGCCTGGAACACCAAGGACGTCGAAGGACGGAAGGCGTGTTCGGCCCCGGACATGGAGCTCGAGATGCCGGGCGGGATGCAGCTCAAGGGCGTCGATCAGGTTCGGCAGGTCGAAGGAGTTTTCTGGGAGGCGCTTCCGGATTCCCAGATCAAGCAGACGAAGGAGTTCGTCGCGGGAGACACTGTGATCGTCGAAGGATTCCTGACCGGCACACACACGGGCGTGTTCCGCACGCCACAAGGCGAGATCCCTGCGAGCGGCAATCCGGTGAGCCTTCGCTACGCCTCCGTGAAGCGCGTCGCCGGCGGCAAGATCATCTCCGAACATCTCTACTTCGACCAGATGGAGTTCATGACGCAGATCGGTGCTCTTCCTCCGATGGGTTCTGCGTGAGGCGCGCCTCCTATCGACTGGAGACCGATCATGGGTGAGCCGCAAGGCCTGAAGTGGACCCGCGAAGAGGTCCAGCACGTCATCGAGTCCACCCCGTCGAACTTTCGATACGACGGTTCATAGAGGACGCGGATGAACCTTTCGGGAATCGACGAGGCGATCGAACGAAGTCACCGGGCCTGTGCGGCGTTCGTGAATGGCGATCCGGAGCCCCTCAAGAAGGCCTATTCGCACCGAGACGACGTCACCGTGGCGAATCCTTTCGGCCCTCCGGCACACGGATGGAAGCAGGTTGAGGAAACCATCGAGCGGGCGGCGGCCAACTGGCATGGAGGCACTCCCGAGGGCTTCGATCTCGTGACGAGGTATGAGAGCGCGGAACTTGCGTTCACCGTCGAGATCGAGCGTTACAGAGCGAAGGTCGGCGATCGGACCGAGCTCGCCCCAGTTGCCCTCCGGGTCACGCAGGTGTATCGGCCGGAGGATGGAATCTGGAAGATCATGCACCGTCATGCTGATCACATAACCACCGCCCGAACGGCGGAGTCTGTGGTCTCGAAGTAGCGAGGAGGTTCGCCGTGGCGGCAGAGAATGGCTGGTCCCTGACACCCGACGATGTCCGGGACATCACGGAGTCCATCCCGTCGAACTTCCCGACCGTCTATTGCTGGGACTACGAGGTCAACCGCAAGGACCTTCGTGCCCTCTACGAGCGCGCCAAGGTCGAGCAGTGGAACGCGCAGACCCATCCCGACTGGTCGATCAAGGTCGAGGTCACGCCCGACAAGTTCCCAGACGAACGCATCCCTTTCTTCGGCACCGAGTACTGGGACCGGATGACCGAGAAGGAGAAGCAGGAGTTCCGGGTCGGCGTGACCGCGTGGTCGCTCTCGCAGTTCATGCACGGGGAGCAAGGCGCGCTCCTCGCAACCGCGAAAATCGTGAAGAGCGTCCCGTCGATCGACGCGAAGTTCTACGCGGCGACGCAGGTGATGGACGAGGC
>JBBDRM010000028.1 GCA_040905475.1 Actinomycetota bacterium | reverse complement strand
CTCAGCAGGCCGCTCGATCGGCAGCATGTGGCCCGCGCCCTCGTACTCAAGGAAGCGCGCCGCCGAGATACGCTCGGCCATGAGCCGTGCGAAGCGGGGAGGGGTTAGCGTGTCCTCGGATCCGGCGAGCACCTGAGTGCGACAGCGGATCTCCCACAGCCGGTCGAGGACGTCGAACCGATCGCACGCGGTGAGGTCCGCGAGCAACGTTTCTCCGCCGACGGCTTCGTAGGTCGCGCGACGCTCTTCGATCCACTCCTTGGGCACGCCCGGCGGAAAATTCGACGCGGCCACGAGCTCCACGATCGGCGCGAGGCCATCCGGCAGCGCCTCGAGCATCTGCGGGGCGACGCGCATGCGTGCGCCCGCGTTGATCACCCCCAGCCCGGCAACCCGAGCGGGGTGGTGGATCGCCAGCCACAGCGCGACCGCGCCTCCGAGCGAATGCCCGCCGATCGCGGCGCGCTCGACGCCGGCGCCGTCCATAGCACGCAGTACCGCCGCGGCGTGCGAGGCGATCTGGTCGGACGGAGGCCCGGCGTCCTCGCGTCCCGGCATCGCCGGAACCAGCAGCGGGACGCCGACCAGGTGGGCACGCACCCGATCCCAGATGGCCGGCGTCGCGCCGGCCGAGTGCAAGAGGATCAGTGTCAAGTGCCGCCCTCGAGGCGGGCTCGGGCGATGGGGATGACCACCTCGACCTGCGTGCCGCCCGTGCCGCCGGTCACCCCGATCGTTCCCAAGAGCTCGCTCTCGACGAGCGTGCGAACGATCTGCAGCCCCAAGTTGGAATCGCGCTCCAGCACGAACCCTGGAGGGAGCCCGACGCCGTCGTCCGACACACGGAGACGAAGCTCCTCCGGACGTCTCGCCATCTCCACCGTCACCGAGACCATCCGAGACTCCGTCCCGAACGCATGCTCGAAGGCGTTCTGGATCAGTTCGGCGATTATCAACGCCAACGGCGTGGCGACTTCGCTGGGAAGATCGCCTGAACGGCCGTCGATCCGGAACCTGATCGGGCGCTCCGGCACTGCGAATCCCTCTTGGATCATCTCGACGACCCGATTCGCGACGTGATCGAAGTCGACGCGTTCGTGCGAGTCCTGCGACAGCGTCTCGTGAACCAGAGCGATGGAAGAGATCCGTCGCACGCTCTCCTCCAACGCAGCCTTCGCCTCGACCGAGCTTAGCCGGCGGCCCTGGAGGCGCAGCAGCGACGCGACGGTCTGGAGATTGTTCTTCACGCGATGGTGGATCTCGCGGATCGTTGCGTCCTTGAGGAGGAGCATCCGGTCGCGGTGCCGTAGCTCGGTGATGTCGCGCAGGATCCCGATGGCGCCCGTCACCTCGCCGGCGTGGATGATCGGGATGAACCGCCGGTAGACCCAGGCGCCGGAGGCGTCGATCTCGTCCTCGACGGGACGTCCACGCTTGAGCGACTCGAGTGTCGCGACCTCGTCGAAGTCGAGCTTGGCGATGTGTTCGCCGACGAGGTTCGCGGTGACGCCGAGGCGCCGGTACGCGGAAACGGCGTTCGGGCTCGCGTAGGCGATGACGCCGCCGGAGTCGAGCCGCATAAATCCGTCGCCGACGCGGGGCGAGATCTCGCGCTCGTCCGACGACGGGAAGGGGAAGACGCCTTCGGCCGTCATCTGCTCGAGGTCGCCGGCCGCCTGGAGGTAGGAGAGCTCGAGCTGCGAGGGCGTGCGCGCCGTCGCGAGGTTCTGCTCGGCGCTTATCACTGCTATGACCGCCCCGTCCAGCGAGACGGGGATCGCCTCCTCGCGGATCGGGATCCCTTCGCGCCATTCCGGGTCGCCCTCGCGGACGATTCGACCTTCGTCGAAAGCGGCACGGACCCGCTCGCGGTCGCGGGCCTCGAAGATCGTGCCGACCATGTCCTCCTGGTACAGCGTCTGCGCCGGGTAGGGACGCACCTGCGCGAGCACGACGTACGCCTCGCGGTCGCGTAACGCTCCGAACAGGAGCAGGTCGGCGAAGTTCAGGTCCGCGAGGAGCTGCCAGTCCGCGACAAGATGATGGAGGTGCTCGATCTCACGGCCCGACAGCGCCGTGTGACGGCGGGCGAGGCTCGAAAGGACGGACATCGTTCACTCGCCTTTGAACTCGGGGGGCCGCCGCTCGCTCAGCGCGCGGAGCCCTTCGGCGACGTCGGCCGAGGTCAGGGCCCGGAGAGCGTTCTCGTCATGGTGCCCGAACTCCGCCCCGTGGGCCGCGCGATCGAGCGAGCCGTGGCGAAGGACGGTGCGGATCGCCGCCTTGCTTCCCTGCACGGACAGCGGCGCGTTCTCGGCGACCTGCTCGGCGAGCAGGCGCGCGACCTGATCGACGTCTCGCGCCTTCACGACCTTCGTGACCAGACCCCACGCGGCCGCCTCACGACCGTCGAGCTCGCGACCGGTCAGGAGCAGCTCGCGGGTGTGCGCCGGCCCGATGATCTGGACCATGCGCTGGACCTTCTCGAGGTCGAGCAGGATCCCGAGCCGCGCCGACGGGATACCGATGCGCGCGTCGTCGGCCGCGACGGCGAGGTCGGCGGCCGCGAGCAGCTGGCAGCCGGCCCCGAGCGCCGCCCCCTGCACGGCCGCGACGACCGGGAGCGGGTGCTCCTCGATGGCGCGGAGCATCTGCTCGAAGCCGGCGCCGTAGCGCGCGCCGCTTGCCGCGCCCTCGGCGACGTCGGAGAAGTCGGCGCCGGCGCAGAAGTGCTTCCCTTCGCCGCGGAGCAGCAGGCAACGGGCTTGGGCGTCCGTCGCGAGCGACGCGAGCGCGTCGAAGATCGACTGGAGCATCTCGCCGCTGAGCGCGTTGCGCCGTTCGGGCCGGTTCAGGGTGAGGACTGCGACTGGGCCGCGCTCGACGACGACGAGATCGGACACCTATTCGACGACCGCGATGATGTCGCCCTCCTGGACGACACCGCCCTCGACCACCTTGACCGCCGTCACTTTTCCGCCTTGGGGGGAGACGACGGGGATCTCCATCTTCATCGACTCGAGTATCACGAGCGTGTCGCCCTCGGCGACCTCAGAGCCCGGGGCCACGAGGACCTTCCAGACGTTCGCAACCATCTCTGCTTCGACGTCGGCCATGGCCGCGCAGCCTAGCCCATCAACGTGTGGACCAGGAAGTCCTCGAGGTAGCCGAGGTAGCGGAACACCTCGTGCGCGGCCGCGTCCGGATCGGCCGGATCGAGATCCCGCTCATAGGAGTCTTCGGTGACGGCCAGCCGGGTTCCGAGCGCAAGGCGGGCATCGTTCAGGACCGCGAGCCAGTCCTGCGCCTCGTCGGCGGTCAACGTCACGCGCCATGCGTCTCGCTTCGGCTTCCCGCGCTCGAGCGTCGTCTGAACCGAGGCGATCGCCCGGCGCTTCCCGTCCTTAAGATCCTCCGTCATCAGCCGGGCGTACTCGGCCTGCGCTTCGGGATCGTCCTTGTACGCGGGCGGGAAGAGGCGAGCCGGGGGGTCGTCGAGCACCTGCGTCATCTGCTCGACGACCGAACGGAAGAGGTCGGCCTCGACCGGCGTCAACGTGACGTCGAGTTGCCCGTCACGGCGAAGCGCGAACGGCCCGCGCACGGTCAGTCCTCCTTGAAGAGCGTCGCCCAGAGGCCGTGCGCGTGGAGTCGGGCCACGTCGGCCTCGCATCGTTCCCGCGGTCCGCTGGCCACGATCGCACGCCCCTCGTTGTGGACCTGAAGCATCAGCCGGTGCGCCTTTTCACGGGGGAATCCGAACAGCTTCTGGAAGACGTACGTCACGTAGCTCATGAGGTTGATCGGGTCGTTCCACACGATCACGATCCACGGCTTGTCCTGCCGGACGACCTCATCGACCTCCGGCCGCTCGATCGTCGAGGGTCTCGTGCTCACGCCACGAGTTTAGCCGCCACGAGCTGCCCGCTTTCCGTGAGCCAGCGTCCTCCCCCGACAGACTTCTCGGCCAGCCCGTTGAGCTCGAGTCGGACGAACAAGCGGGCGAACTCGAGGGCCCCGCTGCCCCAATCATCGGGGTCGTAGGGCTCGGGAGCGCACCGCGCCATCTCGAGCAACAATCGGCGGCTCCCCTCATCGAGCTCGGGCATCTCGAACGGCTCTTCCTCCCGCTCCTCGATCGATACCTTGCGCGGCGCGCGATGCCCCTTCGGCTCGAGCGGCACGAGTAGGGCCGCCGGCTGCCCGTGTCTCAGAACGACGAGCCCGTGCCCATCGTTTTCGATCTCGTTCAAAAGCTGCGCGATCCGCCTGGAAAGATCACGAGCGGTGACGTTACGCGTCTCCCATGCCTTGATCGTTACTTCCAAGGCTTCCTCCTATGGTCTCTTCACGAAGCGACAGACATGACAGACATGTCTGTCGCTCCCGGGAGAGCATAGGGAAGGGGTGCGACAGCGCGTTAGATGGGGAGGACGCCGTGTTTGCGCCAGGGCCGTTCGATCCGCTTGTTCTCCGCGTGCTCGAGCCCCTTCGTGATCACCGTGCGGGTGTCCGCAGGGTCGATGAGGTCGTCGATGAAGGACCAGCCGGCGGCGATGTAAGGCCCGATCTGCGCGCGCACCGCCTCGATCATCTCGTTCCGCTTCGCATCGCGCTCCTCCTCGGGGATCTTCTCGAGGATCGAGCGGCCGATGATATTCACCGCCCCTTCCGGTCCCATCACGCTGATCTCCGCCGTCGGCCATCCGACGATGAGGTCGGGCTCGTACGCGCGACCGTTCATCACGTAGTAGCCGGCGCCGTATCCCTTGCGAAGCACGACGGTGATCTTGGGGACCGTCGCCTCGGACACGGCGAAGAGCATCTTCGAACCGTGCCGGATGATGCCGGCCTTCTCCACGGCGCTACCAACCAGGAAGCCGGGGCAGTCCATCAAGAACACGAGCGGGATGTGGAACGCGTCGCACAACCAGACGAATCGCGCGGCTTTGTCGGCAGCGTTCACGTCGATCGCTCCGCCGAGGAAGATCGGCTGGTTCGCTACGATCCCGACCGGCCGCCCGCCGAACCGCGCGAACCCAGTCACCAAAGACCGCGCCCAGTCCGGCTTCATCGGGAAGAACTCGCCGTCGTCGACCAAGGACTTGATCACCCGGCGCACGTCGTACGCCTGACGTGGATTCGCCGGGACGATGTCGTAGAGATCTTCGCACCGGCGCTCGATCGGATCGGAGACCGCCAGGATCGGCGGCCTTTCGAGGTTCGATGACGGGAAGAACGACAGGTACGTGCGGATGGCCGTGATGCACTCGCGGTCGTCGGCGACCTCGAGGTCGGCGACGCCCGAGATCTTGTTGTGGATGTGCGAGCCGCCCATGTCCTGCTCGGTAACGTCCTCGCCGACGGCGGCTTTGACGAGATGTGGGCCGCCGAGCGCCATCGACGAGACACCCTTGACCATCGGGACGAAATCGGAAAGCCCTGGGATGTATGCGGTGCCGGCCGCGCCCGGGCCGACCATAGCGGCGACCTGAGGCACGACGCCCGACATGATGACCTGCTCCTTGAAGAGCTCACCGGTCCGGGCGAACATCGAGCCGGCCGCTTCCTGGATCCGCGCCCCAGCCGAGTCGATCAGCCAAACGATGGGGATCCGCTCGCGCAGCGCCAGCTCACGTATCCTTCCGGCCTTGAGCTCGCCGACCATGCCCATCGAGCCGGCCATGACCGTGAAGTCGTACGCGATCACGCACGTCTTGCGGCCTTCGATCTCGCCGATGCCCGTCACGACGCCATCGGCCGGCGTGAACTTCCCTTGCATCTGGGGCGAGTTCGACATGTGCGTGCCGAGCAATCCCGTCTCGAGGAACGAACCGGGGTCGAACAGCAGCTCGATCCGCTCGCGGACGGTCAGCTTCCCGAGCGATCTCTGGCGCGCGACCTTGTCGGCACCGCCCATCGCGCGATGCCTGTCCTTGCGTTCGGTCAGCTCGCCGACGAGTCCGCGCATGTCGGGACCCTCGTAGCTCAGCGTGGGCAGCTCGCGCGCGGGCGCGGGGGTGGGGACGGCCGTGTCCTCGGCCATTGGTGGTCTCCCTTCCGGGGGCTCGTCGCCGGGGTCCACATGTCCCCGAAGTCTTCCGGAGCCCGCCTGGGTCTAGCGGGGCAGTCTAACGGCCCTTCCAGTTCGGCTCGCGTTTCTGCAAGAAGGCCGTCACGCCCTCGATGGTGTCTTCGGTCTCGAGGCAGAGGCCCAGCTGGCCGTGCAGATAGTCCAGCGACTCGCGGAAGCCCATGTCTTGCGCGGCGTAGAAGGAGTCCTTGCCGAGCCGCATGATCGCCGGCGACTTCGACGCGAGCGTCGCGCACAGATCGTCGACCGCCTTGTCGAGATCCGAGGCCGGCACGACTCGGTTAACAACCCCCCAGCCCTCTGCTTCCGCGGCGGAGATCCGCTCGCCCGTCATCATCAGCTCGAGCGCTTTCGCGCGCGGGAGCCGACGGGAGACCGTCGCGGTGATGATGAACGGCCATAGGCCCATGTTGATCTCGGGCGTGCCGAACTCGGCCGTGTCAGCTGCAACGACCAGATCGCATCCACACATCAGACCGAACCCGCCGGCGAGCGCGTGGCCGTTGACGCGCGCGACGATCGGCTTACCGAGCCGCACCATGTCTTCGAACAGGTCGGCCAATGTGGCCCTCAACCGGTGCTGCTCGACCTTCGACTGCTCGGCGGTGAAGCCGCCGAGATCTCCGCCGGCGGAGAACGCTTTATCGCCGGCGCCGGTGAGAACCACGACGCGAACCTCAACGTCCTCGCGAGCTAGGGCCATCGCCTCGCGCAGCTCGGCCATCACCGTGACGTTGAGGGCGTTCCGCTTGTCCGGGCGGTTGATCGTCACCCGGGCCACGTGGCCCGCGGTCTCGTAGAGAACCGTCTCGAACTGCTTCACGGGCTCAGATTATCGCCTCCGCCGAGCCAGACCGAACACGTGCGATGATTCCCGCCGTGATCGGGCTCTTACTTGCGGTCGCCGTGGGCATCTGCGTGGGGCTCGTCCGACGCGGGTCGTTCGCCAACCTGGCGCGCACCGACCTGCACGGCGTCCCGCTGGTCTTCATCGGCGTGCTGCTGCAGGTGGGCTCGACGATCGCAGAGCGCGCGGATCAGTCTTGGCTCCCGCTCGCGCTCGTCCTCGGCTCGTTCGCTTTGACGTTCGGGTTCGCTGCGCTCAACCGAAGGCTGCCCGGGATGACGCTGATCGCGCTCGGCGCCCTGATGAACTTCCTGGTGATCGCGGCCAACGGCGGGATGCCGGTCTCCCTCGACGCGCTCGAGCGCGCGGGTCTCGGGAACCCTTTCGAGAGCGGCGCCGTCACCAAGGGCGCGCACCACGCGCTCGACGACGACGACCGCCTGACCGTCCTGGCCGACGTTATCCCCATCCGCGTGACGGCCAACGTCGTGAGCGCGGGAGATATCGTGATCTGGGCCGGGCTGCTGCTGCTCATCCAGCAGCTGATGGTGGGACGGCCGGGGAAACGCCGCCGAGGAGCCGGAGAGCGGGACCGCGAACTGACGCCCGGCTGACCGGCGCTAACGCCGGTCGATCACGCGGTTGAGCGCGTCGAGCGTCGCGCGGGCAACGGCGTCGTTCGCGTCTTTGCGCACCACGGCCGAACCCGTCAGGGTCTGCTCGCCCCGCGAGGTAGCCAGCCGAACCACGACGACCGCCACCTGCACGGCTCCGATCGCGAGGAGCTCCGCCGACGTGACTTCGACGGCCGACGCGCGAAGCATCTCGGCTACCGCATCAACCGCCGCACCCGCGACGAGCCGCAGTCCGGAGGTTGAAGGCCCGCGGGCCGAGCCGGAACGCTCGTGTCCGTTGACGGCGACCGCGATCCGGACCTCTGTCGTGAACGACGCCGTCTCGGAGACGAGCCGTACGATCGCGGCCCGAGGGACGCCGGCCGACTCCGACAAGGTCGCGTGCTCTTCGGGCGCGGGGACGGTACCCCGCTCCGGAGCGGTCGAAGGCCCGGGCTCGTCGAGCTGAACGACGGACACCGTGCGGTAGTCGATGTCGATCCCGAAGTTGGTGAGGATCACCGACTGCACGTCGCGAACGAGCTGCTTCGCGCCGCGCTCACGGCCAGCGAGCACGTGAACCTCCGCGACCCGGCCTCCGGGTCCGGTCACGACGCGCGCGGCCTGGATGCCCGATATCCGGCGGATCGCTTCTTCAAGCGGACCGGCTTCAGACATCCCGGCGCCCTCGGGCAGCCGTCCCCCGTTGCCCTCGCGCAGTGTTCCCTCCGTCGGTGCTACCGGCCTCGCCGTGCGTAGTCGGGCCAACGATACATCAGCGCTCGAAATGAGTCGCCTAGCCCTTTCTGACTAGTTCATCCGGGCTATCCCAAAACCACCCAGGGGGACGATGTCCGGCGAGCGCCGCGGCGTCGATAATCGACTCAGAACCGATAAGCCGGTCCCAAGGCGAGAACCGGCAACAGCCGAAGGGTGGCGATTGGCGATGGAGCATCCGAGCGAGAAATTCCTGAGAACGTCCGACGTCGCACGGATGCTTCACGTCTCGCCGAAGACCGTCTCGCGCTGGGCCAAGGAAGGGCGGATCCCCCACCTCTCGACCTTGGGTGGGCACCGACGCTTCCCAGCAAGCGAGATCGAGCGTCTCATGAACGAACTGTCCGGAACGCGTACTGGGAGAACCTCCCAGGCCGGATAGATCAGGTTAGTCGTTTAGAGACGTTAGGTACGCAAAGATATTTCTGTTCACAGATGTATTGACCGGCTCACTCTGCCGATGGTAGGAAAGGGCCGGTAAGCGTCAGACCGAGAAGCTCCCCCTAGCGAGCGTCCGGACGTAGGTCCGGGCATTTGCGGGGGGTTTCGTTTCGGACTGGCTGCCTGGGTGGGCGTTGAGCAGGCCAAGCTGCCTCTCGACCCCGACGGAATCAGGGGGCGTCGCGCACCGGCGCTTTGAAAACCGCATAGGAGTGGGGCCGGCAGGGTCCCGTCACGCGTCGCTTCCAACCAAGCGGAGCGGAGATCACTCTCGCATCTAGCGGAGCGAGAGAATCTTCCGTGAAAGGGGTTGGGCGACCAATCATGAAGCGCATCATTGCGTTCCTGTCCGGGCTTGCAGCAGCAGTGCTGTCGGCCGGGGCACAAGCAAGGTGGTAAGTGCCACACCCGCACACGCCGACGACTCGTGCGGGCCCTGCCGGCTCCATAACCTGATGCGGACCTGATGTCGGGCTAGAGGAGCGGACGCAGTGAAGAGCCTGCCGATCCGGGCGCGTGTCTTCATCTCCATGGTGGCCGTCGCGGCAGCGACGCTCCTCACCCTTGTTGCGATCTCTCAGGCGGGCGATCCGCGTTTCGGGGGGATCGACGTCCGCCTGGCACTCATCTTCGGGCTGTTCGTCTTCATTGTCGATCAGTTCCCGGTCACGCTGGCTCTCGGCGAAGGCGTCTATTCCGTGAGCTTCGTGATCGTCATCGCGGCGATCATCCTTGGTGGCCCGGTCGAGGGCGGGATCGCGGCTGCATCGGGATTCATGACGGCGCGCGAGGCGCGGCGCGTACATCCCATCCGGCATCTGTTCAACATGAGCGAGCTCGCGTTGACGGGCACGTTCGCGGCGCTTGCGTACTGGGCTCTGATCGGTGATCGCGTGACCAGGCAAGACATGTTCCCAAGGGTTTTCGTGCCGGTCCTCGCTGCGACCGCCGTCCACTTCATCGTGAATACCACGCTCGTGGCGACCGTCTTCGCTCTCGTTCGGGGTGAGCGTTTCCGCGACATGTGGCGGACCCAGTTCGGCAAGCTCGCGGGCGGATACGTGGCGTTCGCCTTGCTCGGGATCGTGCTGGCTGCGCTGTACATCTCCGGTCTGGGCGCGGCGTCGGTGATCTTCCTCTTCGTTCCATTGCTCGTTGCGCGTGGAGCTTTCCAGTCGGCGATCGAGATGGAAACGGCCTACGAAGCGACGGTGGGGAGTCTGATCAAGGCCATCGAGGCAAAGGATCCCTACACCCGCGGCCACGCGATGAGAGTGGCGCGGCTGTCCGAGATGACCGCGCGGGCCTACGGTCTCGCGCCCCAACAGTGCCGCGTGATCCGGTACATCGCTCTGATGCACGACGTCGGGAAACTCGGCGTGTCGACCAAGATCCTCGCCAAACCGGGGAAACTCACCGACGAGGAGTACGAGCACATGAAGGCCCATCCCGTTCGCGGATACGAGATCGTCAGCGAGATCGACTTCCTCCACCAGGCGGCGGAAACCGCGGTTCGACACCACCACGAGCGCATGGACGGTCGCGGATATCCCGATGGATTGAAAGGAGACGAGATCCCCGTGTTCGCGCGGATCGTGATGGTGTGCGACGCCTTCGACTCGATGACGTCGACCCGCGTCTACCGAAAAGCCAAGGGGATCGAAGACGCCGTCGCCGAGCTCCGTCGCTGCGCGGGAACGCAGTTCGACCCGGTGTCGCTCGCCGCCCTCGAGAAGGCGATCAGCCGCGAAGGCTGGGAAGCAGAACCGGAACAGGATGAAGAGGTGACGGGTGCGACGGCCGCGGCTCTCTGACGACCATTCCAGGCTTCTGCTCGCGGTTGGGGCGGCGGCGGCGGCGGGCGCTGTGGCGACCGTCCTGGCGTGGGGACTACGGACCGACTGGGAGATCGCCTTGAGCGGCACCGCCGTAGCCTTCGCAGCGTTCGTGGCATTGGGCGATCTTCTCGAGATCCCGCTCGACCGCCATTCGGTGTTCTCGCTCGGCCTTGCCCCCAGTCTCGCGTTCGGGCTGCACCGGTATTGCACCGAAGCCGCTGCCGGCAACAAGTGCCTCGCCTGGGATTTCCCCACGCTCGGCGAGGTCGTGACGGTTTTCGTCCTCGGAAGCGCCCTCGCGGCGGTCTGGCGGCTCGTTCGCCGCCGGCCGATCCGCCTTCCGGTGGTCGCGGTGAGGCTCCTCGTCGTACTTGCATCGGCCGCCGCGTACCGGGCCGTCGTGTGGTCGGCCGGTGAAGTAACGTCCTTCGGTCCGCATCACATGTCCATGCTCGGGCTCATGGCAGTGCTGGTCGTCGCGGTGACGTCCGACGTCGTGCTTCAATCGCTGCTCGTTCTCGCCGACGAGCAGCTCCCCGTCCGACAGGTAGCGCGTGACGAGTTGCGTGCGACGACACCGCTTCTAGTCTCGACGGTGTCGGTCTCCGCCCTCCTGGCCCTCGCGTATCCGGAGCTGCGTGTGTGGACCCTCCCGCTCTTTTTGGCGCCGCTTGCGGCGACGCAATACTCGTTCAAGCAAGTCGATTCGATCCGTAAGAACTACTTGCAAACCGTGCGTGCCCTCGCGAAGGTCCCCGAGATGGCGGGATACACGCAGCGCGATCACTCGGCTCGCGTAGCGACGCTGGCCGTGGCGATCGCCCGCGAGCTCGGAGTCGCGGCGCAGGAGGTGCGAGAGATCGAGTACGCCGCACTTCTGCACGACATCGGACGCATCAGTCTCCCCGATCCCGAAGATGCCGCGAAGAGCGCTTCCAACCTGCAACTCGCGCTGGTCGGCGGTGAGATCATCGAGGAGACCGGCCATTTCCCGGCGGTCGCCCGGATGGTTCGCGATCAGCACGAGCCGTACCGGCGTCGGGGAGAGGACGTGAACAGGAACATCCCCACCGGAGCGAAGATCATCAAGGTGGCAAGCGCCTACGACGATCTAACGGAGCCGGCCGGTCCCGGCCGAACGCCCTGGGATGCGCTTGAGAAGCTCCACACCGGGATGGCATACGACTACGACCCGGCGGCGATCCAGGCAATGACCAAGGTTCTCGAAAAGTCGGGGATGATCTAGACACGCCAAAGGAGAAAGGCGGGCCTCACGGCTCCGCCCTTCCCTCCCTAGCGAGGTTCTGTTACCACCGAGCTCCTGCGCCGGCGGCGAGGAACACCGCAACGAGCGTCGACAGCATCGCGAAGATACGCTTCATCCCCATCACACCCCCTTTGAGGGTCACGCCCGCCCCCCGGCGGGAAATAGCTCGCACCTGCAATCTGGTGTTCCGGAGCCCCACGGGTCCGGGGCCCAGACCGGTCCTGCCAGCCTGGCGTCCTGAGGCCCAAGGGAAGTGGTCAGGGGGTGTCGCGAGGACCGGGTTGCCTCGCCTTTGCTGCTAAGCCTTGCCTCCATGACCTGGCTCCCTCTCCGTTGCCCACCGTCATCAGCGGACAACCGTGAGATTAGGTCTTGGGACAGGCGGGATAAATCGTGGGAACCGCGGACTTAATTCGCGTCCATGTCCGAATCACCCGATTCTGGACACGGAGCGTGAACATCGGGCACGGAATGTGTCCTAGGAGCTATTCGCCGAGGGCGGATCGGATGTTCGCGCGGAGGCGGTCCGCCAGGTCGCCCGGCATCGAGCCTTCGCGGCACTTGCGGTGGACGAGCTCCTTGAAGTCGCGCTCGAAGTCGTAGCGGTGCAGACAACCGTTGCAGTCCTCCAGATGGATCTGGATGACGGTTACCTCCTCGGCGGCGATCTCGCCGTCGAGGTAGAGGTACAGGCTTTCTAGGACCGCCCGGCAGTCCGTCTCGGAGTGGCCCACGGTTTGTCCTCTTCTACGAGCCCGCGCTCGCGGGCATAAGACCACAACGCCTTCTGCAACGCTTTCCTGCCTCGATGCAGCCGCGACATCACCGTTCCGATCGAGGTGTCGGTGATGTCGGCGATCTCCTTGTACGAGAAACCCTCGACATCGGCGAGCAGCACGGCCATACGGAACTGCTCGGGCAGGTCCTCGAGCGCGGCCTTCACCTCTTCGTCGGGGATCCGCTCCAGGACCTCGGTTTCCGGGGTCTTCCCGCCGTCCTCGGCGATGGACCGGACGTACGAGAAGGGCTCTATGTCGTCGGTCGGGACGGTCTGCGGGGAGCGCTTCGCCTTCCGGTACGAGGAGATGTAGGTGTTCATCATGATCCGGTACAGCCAGGCTTTGAGGTTCGTTCCGGGCTGGAAGGAATCGTACGCGGCGAAGGCCCGCGTGAAGGTCTCTTGGAGGAGATCCTCGGCGTCGGCCGGGTTCCGTGTCAGCCGCAGCGCCGCGCCGTACATGCCGTCGAGCAACGGCAGCGCCTCGGCCTCGAAGCGCTCCTGACGTTCCTCGAGCGTCTCTTTCGCCACCCGGGCGTCCTCCGCCGGCCCCAAGCCGGGCTCGGCTTCAGAGCCTATGCGAACCAGGCAGGCAACGCTCATGAGGCCTCGAAGACTCCGGTGGCCGGGGCGAAAGCCGCCCAGGCGAACCAGAACGCGTCCACGTGTTCGACGGGGACGAGCCGCTTCCCGGCCATCGGCCCTCCGGTCGCGACCCCCAGCACCGTCCACGTGCTCCCGGTCTGTCGGTCGCGGAAGCCGCCGGGATCCGGGGCAAGATCCAGCCGTTTCCCATCCACGACGGGGACGAAGACGCCGGCCGCGCCGACGGCGGCGCCGTCGGCGATCAGCGGCGTGTCGAGCGCCGACCGGGTGCCCTCCCGCCAGAGAACGACGACTTCTTCCTCGCCCATCCGGTCGTAGACGACGCCGGCCGATCGCAACGTGGCGTACCGATACGCGTAGGAGCCGGCTCCGCTCGAGACACCGACGACCCGTTCCATGGCTCCGAGCCGCCGGTCCGGCGCCAGAGCGAAGAACGATTCGGACGGAGTCCGGCGGGAGTCGTAGCCCGCGTAGGGAGTGGTGCCGTACACGCGCGCGGCGCCGGTCGCAGCCGTCAGAACCCTTCCGTCCGGATAGGAGTCTCGGAAGTCTCCGAACGAGCTGATCTGGATCGGCGCGCGCTCCAGCGACGCCCCGCGGAGCGGGCCCAGAACCGCTTCCCCCCGGAGCTGCGGCCAGAGCGACCGGGTGGCCCGGTCGTACATGACGAGGTTGGAGCGGTAGAGCTTCCCCGAGGCTCCGAAGCTCAGAACCCGGCCGGCCACGGTGCGCCGGAACGCCTGAACGCCGCCGGAGAGAGGCGCGTAGGTGACGGCGACCGGCTCGCCGCCGACCGAGTCGTTCACGATCTCGTGCCAGACGAGGATCGCGAGTGGGTAGGCGCGCACGTCGCCCGCGACCTCGAGCACCGCGACCGGCACCTCCGGCTCCAAGTGGGTGGCCGCCTCGTCGGGCGCCTCGAAGGCCGGGCGATCGATCGCCGGGACGGTGTCGGGCGCGAGCACGTCGACGAGCTCCGCCGCGTCGAAGACGGTAGGCGCGGGCCCCGGGCGGGCGCGCAACGTTTCGCGAACGCCCGAGCAGCCGGTGAACCCCACCGCGAGAGCCGACACGACCGCCACCAACCGTCCCTTCACGTCTCGTTCCAACGGCGAAGGGCCGTTCAGAGATTCCTCGGACCGGCTCCTCCATGACCTGACGCGCGCGTCAGGTGACTCGTCCGTCGGGTTTGACTCCCCCGGGCTCGGCTGGCAGCCTTAGCGACCGTTAGCCCATCCCCCCGGCCGGGTCGGGGGCCGACCGAAGGCTCGTCTGGTCGGCGCCCGTGGGGGGGCGAATCGTCTGGGTCGTCCGCACCGGGAAGGTGGGCAACTGAAAAGGCTGAGGCTCGGTTTGATCTCGGCCGTCGCGATGGCGGCGGTCTTGCTGGGTGACCCCACGGTCGCCGGGGCTGCACAGACCTCCCCGGCGCAGGTCTCCGCCCGGATCGAGGCCGTTCGAAAGTCCCTCGACAAACTCGGGGCCCAGCTCAAGACCTCCGAGCGCGAGACGCATGCCGCCACCGCCGCGGCCGATCGTCACCGCAAAGCGCTCGCCACCGCCGAGGCTCGCCAGCAGTTCCTCCGTCAGTCGTTCGCCGGCCGGGCCGCGTCGATGTACACCCTCGGCAACGGATCCATGATCGAGACGATGCTGGGCGCGGAGGACATCGACGAGTTCGTGGAGCGCGCCTCCTACCTCGAGCAGATCCGCTTCCGCGAGGCCGGGATGCTCGAGGAGCTGACGGCGCTGCGGCGCCGGGCCAAGACCGAGTCGGCCGAACTCGCTGCGGCCGTGAAGGTCGCGACGACGGCGCAGAAGGCGCTCTTGGCGCGCCGCAACGACCTCCTCGCGAACCTCCGCGAGCTTCAGAGTCTGCAGAACCTTCTGGTCTCGCTCGGCGGCGGGTCCCGCCTGTCGCGCGCGCCCAACGGGTTCCGCTGCCCGGTCGCCGGCCCGCGGTACGTGTTGGACAACTTCGGCGACCCGCGGCCGGGAGGTCCGCACACGGGCGACGACATCCAGGCGGATTACGGCCAGGGCACCGTGGCGGTACTGCCGTCCAAGGTCGTGGCGACCCCGTACGGATCGTGGATCGGCGTCGGCATCGTCCTCCGCGACGCGATCGGCAACGAGTGGTGGTACGCCCACCTCGGAGCCGAGTACGTCTCGGTCGGCCAGCGTGTCTCGGCGGGTCAGCTCATCGGAAAGGTGGGTTGTACGGGCCGCTGCTACGGACCGCACCTGCACTTCGAGTACCACCCGCGCGGCGGCAATCCGGCGGACCCATACCGGATCCTGTCCGCCGCCTGCTAGCCCCCATCGAGCGTTTGCCGGGCGCCTTTCCGCGGAAAGGTTCCTGCCGTGGCCGTCCGCATCTGGGAGATCCGCTCCCCCGACGGAGGCTCGACGGGCCTCGAGTTCGCTCGCGCCCGCATGGGGGTTTCCGACCGCGTCCTGGTTCACTCCGCTCCGTCCCGGCTCGACGTCGAGGTCTACAGCGAGTCCGGTGAGTTCATCGCGCGCGGCTCGGGTTTGGAAGGCTCCGAGCCGACGCCGATGGCGCGGCTGACGATCGACCCGTCGGGCGTTTCGCGCGAACAGATCTGGCCGGGCACCGCGGACCTGGGACTCCCTGTGATCCTTCCGGGCGGCGAGGTCGGGGTCCTCACCGCCTGGTGGAACGCCGACGATCACAGCGCCTGGCGCTGGTCGATCGAGCTCTCGAACCACCGCTGAGCAGGCCGAAGCGGCTCAAGAAAATGGGGCACCGGGTCGATATCTCCCAACACATCCACTTCCGTGGGTATGCTTCATGCCCGAGTCGTTCGAAACTGCTTCTCGTCGCGCTCCTCATCGGTTCCGGGGCTGCTTTGCCGGCTGATACGCCTACCTCGCCTACGCGAACATTTCGGTGAGCGTCTGAAGGCAAGTCAAGGTCGTGGTCCGGCGAACCCGCTTCCTCTCACTCCGTGCGAAGCACCACCGCCACCTCAGTCTTGGCGGCAGCGCGCGCGGGGAACGCGCCGATCATGTTCGCGAGCAGGACTGTTGCTGGGACGGTTAGGAGCACGACCACCACCGGGATAACAGCGACTGTCGGGGCACCCAGCGATGTCGCGAAGATGGACCAGACGGTTCGGCCTGCGATCACGCCGAGGGGCACGCCCAGCGCGAGCGCGGTGATCGCCAGCGCCGAAGCCTGCCACGCGACGGTGGCACCGATCTGACGACGGACGAACCCGATCGTCTTCAACACCGCGAGGTCGCGTGAGCGCATCCGGACCGAGGTCATCAGCGCGTGCGCCAGCGTCACCGCGGCGAACAGCGCCAGCAGGCCGGCCATGATGATCGGAGTAGAGCGAACCTGGCTGAGCACGCCCAGCTCGATCGGGCGTTGTGCGAAGGTCACGTTACAGTCCATCGTTTCCAGGCATTCGGCTGCGGTGAACCGGTCGCGCAGCCGCTTCTCGACTGCGGCAGCGTCCGCCCCCTGCCGGTACTTGATGAGCAAGAAGTTGTAGGGCTCCGCCCCGGGGTCCGGGTTGAGCGAGCGTTCGTACTCCTCGAAGTTGCTCGCGAGGATCGCCGCGCCGTCCCCGAGCGAGGTCGGAGCGAACGAGCCGCGGCCCATGGTCGGAAAGACCGCGCGGCCGACGACGCGCATCGGGCGCGGCGCGGTGGCTCCGGCGATCGTGACCGAGACGCTTCGGCCGACCCCCGTGCCGAGCGTGCGCATCGCGCTGGTGCCCAGCACGATCTCGTCGGGTTTCGTCGCAGGTTCGCCTTCGAGGATCACCGGGTAAACCGCGCCTTCGATGGCTTCGAGCCCGATGGCCGGGATGTCGCGGTCGCCGATGGCCACCGAGCCGTAGTTGCCTGCTGTCACGCCGGCGATGTCCGGGTCGTCGCTCAGTTCGTGGATCTTCGCCTCCGGTGGGAAGAACCCGAACGCCGAGTCGGCGACGACGTCCCAGCGCTGGCCGTAGGCTTCGGGGACGTCGACCAACCGGCTCAGGCTGCTTCCGAACATCAGCGCCGCGAGCAACGCCGCCATTCCGACCACGGTGCCCGCGAGCGCGCTTCGCAGCGGGAGCGACCGCGAACCGTGTCGTTGCTCGAACGCCATCCGGATCCCGGTGGCGGCCGAAGGCGCGAGGCCGGCGCGCGCGGCCGCGTCGGCAACAAAGGACCGCGTCCCTCTCTGGTCGCGATTTCCCGCGGTCGCTGCGAGGAATGCCGGCAGCGTTGCGCGCGCGAGGATCAGTATCACGATCGCGGCGGCACCGAGCCCGGTCACCGCGACGTTCACGTCGAAGCCGAGATTCAGCTCGGCGCGACGTGCCGGGCCGATCGGCATGAACGGCGAGACGGCGAGCGACAGCGTCACCGCGATCAGCGCGCCGGCGACCGCGACCACGGCGACACGAAGCAGGCTCGCGGCGACGAGCTGAAAGCGGCTGAAGCCGAGCGCGCGCAAGGTCTCGTGATCGTCGGCCTCCACGAGTTGCTGTCGCGCGATCGCTTGGCCGAGAACGAATAGGATCGCGGCGCCAACCAGACCCGAGAACAGGTACAGCGCGACCGCGAGCGGACCGATGGCCCGCTGGGTCCGCTCCCCGGCTTGTGCCTGGTTCTGGATGAACGGCGCGCCGAACGTGTCCGGGAAGCCTGCCGCGAGCCCGTTGAGCTTGCGCTCGAACGCCGGGATGTTGGTCCCGGGCCGAAGCCGGACCAGCGCGCCGTCGTAATTGAGGCTGTCCCGCGAGGCGAGCGATGGCTGCGATCGAAAGAATGCCGGCGTAAAGAACATCGTCGGCTCTCGGTCGAGCGGCGTTGTGGGGACGACTTGCTCCGCGCCGATACCGATACCGACGACGCGGACCGTGACGGGTACGACGTCGGGGGGGATAGTTGGCGGCCCGTCCTCCTGGAAACTGAAGACAACGACCGGGAGCCGGCTCCCGACCGCGAGCTTTAGCAGCCGGGCGGCATTGGGATCGACGAAGACCTCGTCGGAGGCCGACGGGTCGTACATGCGGCCCTCGATGACGTTGGGACGCGCGATCCTTCTGAGCGCATGGTCGTCGACCCCCGCGATGACGACGACCAGATCCTCGATGGAGCCGGCGTCGATAGGTCCGACCGGGATCCCGGCGATGATGCCGATGTCTTGCACCTCCGGCTCGCGTCCAATCGCTTGGTAGAAGCCAGCGAGACCGCTGCCGCCGACCGACACGAGAAGGTCGCTCGCGTTCGTTGCCGCGCGCATGCGCGGGTAAGCCGTCTGCGTTCGCCGAGCGCCGGCTGCGGCGCCGAGCGCGGCGGCTCCCGCAACACCGAGGACCAGCGACAGCAGCACCGTCGCCCGCCAGCGACGTCGCAGAACGGCTCGGACCCAAACGGCGACCCCGGCCATGGTCGTATCCAAGCGCCTCCGCTTGGTGGAAACCAGGGCGTTTCCACTCCGCTCGGGGTAGTGTCAGCGCGAGTCCGGCGGAGTCTTGATCACCGCCGGCGTAACGGTTCGCCTGGGTCTGGGATAGCGGCGCGCACGGGATTCCGAAAGGTCGACCAAATCCGAGGGCATTTCGGGCCACAGACCCACATGAGAGCGAGCATCGGCACGCGGACTCCACGCGGTTGCTGCCGCCCACTCCTTGGAAAGCCCAGGCTTCTGACCTGGGCTTTTGTAGTAGCGGGGGCAGGATTTGAACCTGCGACCTCTGGGTTATGAGCCCAGCGAGCTACCGGACTGCTCCACCCCGCGTCGCGGCGCACATGCTAGCACGCGAGGCGAGGCCCCTCGCGCGGGCTCAGTCGCTCGCCCCGGACTGGCCCGCCCGTTCGAGCGCGGCTCTCGCGGCTTCGATCTCGAGCTCGTAGGTTGCGAGGTCGCCGGCCTGGAGCGCTTGCTCGGCCGCCTCGAAGTGCTGCAGCGCTTCTGCGATCAACGCTGCGAGATTCCCGCTCGGCGCACCGTCTGGGCCCGGCGTAACCCCCCCGCCCTCGATGGGAGCCGGCGGCGCTTCGCCGAACACGGCCTTGATCGCTTGGTCGAGCGTCGCTCCCATCCGCACGACTTGGCCCGCCACCACGACGACCCGCCTCAGCTCCGGCAGCGCGCCGCTCGACGCCTCGAGGTACAGCGGGTGCACGTAGAGCAGCGAGTCCTCGATCGGGATCACGAGCATGTTGCCGGGGATCACGTTCGACCCGGCGCGGTCCCACAAGGTGATCTGCTGCGACACGAGCGGGTCCTGCTGGATCCGGGCGAACACCTGCTCCGGCCCGAAGACCAGCTTCTGCCGAGGCATCTCGAACGCGATCAGCTCACCGTACCCCTGCGGGTCGGAGCGTGCCGCGAGCCAGGCCGTCATGTTCTGCCGCGGCCGTTGCGGATCGGAGGAGAACGGCGCGAACGGCTGCATGATGATGAACTGCGGATCGCGTTCCCCGGGAAGACGCATCATCACGTAATAGGGCGGCAACATGTCGGCCTCCGGCGTGGTCGGGTCGCCGGGGATGCGCCAGGCGTCCTCCTTCGAGTAGAAGCCGGCCGGGTCCTGGATGTGATAGGTCGTGTATTGGTTGGCCTGCACGGTGAACAGGTCCTCGGGATAGCGGAAATGCGCCCGCAAAGCGGGCGACACGGCCGACGCTGGCCGGAAGATGTCGGGGAAGATGCGTCGCCAGGCGCGGATCACCGGGTCCGACTCGTCGACGATGTAGAGCGTGATCGTGCCGTCCATCGAATCGACCGTCGCCTTGACCGAGTTGCGGATGTAGTTCACCCGGCCGGTGATGTGAACCCCCCCGCCGGTGACGTCTCCCAGGTCGACGCGCTCGGAATACGGATACATGTCCGTGGTCGTGTACCCGTCCTGGATCCACACGAGCCTTCCGTCCACGATCGCGATGTACGGGTCGCCATCGAGCTTCAGGAACGGCGCGACCTGGCGGAGGCGCTCTCCGACGGTCCGGCGGAAGATGATCCGGGAGTCGCCCTTGATGGCTCCCGAGATGAGCAGGTTGAAGTCGCGGAACCGCCACGCGAGAGCCGCACGCCGGAAGAGCCCCTTCATCTCAACGCCGCCCTTGCCCGTGTAGCTCGTCGTTTGGATGGTGTCGCCCTGCGGGTAGTCGAGCTCCTGCTGCTCGCTGCGAACGACCACGAACTTCGTGTCTTCGCTCTCGCCGAAGTAGATCCGCGGCTCGCTGATCTCCGGCAGCCCGGCAACCGGCGTGCCGGGGATGTCCTTGATGATGAAGTCGGGCTGGCCTTCGCCGGTCACCTTGTCGACGCGGCTGGCCACCACCCCGTACCCGTGTGTGTACACCAGGTGCGAGTTGAGCCA
Organism: Actinomycetota bacterium; assembly: GCA_040905475.1. Classification (NCBI taxonomy): domain Bacteria; kingdom Bacillati; phylum Actinomycetota; species Actinomycetota bacterium. The sequence goes on along the minus strand of JBBDRM010000028.1, from coordinate 30,631 downwards.
CGTGCGCGCCTCGGGACGCAGGCCGCTCTGGGCGATCTCGCGTCCCGACAGCATGACCTGCCGCGTCTGGCCGTCGAACCCGTAGCGGTCGACGTCGACGTCGACGAACTGGTAGTAGGAACGTATCCGCTGGAGCTGTGTATACGAACGCTCGAGCACCCTTGGGTCCCACAGCCGGATGTTCTCGACCGTCGGGGCGTTTCGCTGGATCGCCGCCGAGTCGAGCGCCGCCTCGGCGGGGAACTCCCGGACGGACACGTTGTCGTCGCCGATGCCGAACGCTTGCTTGGTGTTCTGGATGTTGTAGCCGATGTACTTCGATTCACGGACGAGCTCGTTGGGCGTGACCCGGAACCGCTGCACGAACGCGGGATACAGCCCGCCCACCAGGATCGAGGTCAGCCCCAGGATCCCCACGGCGGCGGCGGGCAGTAGCCACCCGCGCAACCGGATGTTGACCAAGAAAAGGATGCCGGCGACGATCGCGATGATCACGAGCAGTTTCAGTGCCGGCAGCTGCGCGTTGACGTCGGTGTACGACGCGCCGGTCACCTGTCCGCGGGCCGAGTACACCAGCTCGAGCTGATCCAGCCGGTACCCCCACGCCTTGAGGAGCACGAGCAACCCCAGCAGCACCGACATGTGCGCCTTGACCTGGGGCGTGACCCGCTCCCCCGCCGGCGCGCTCCGGATCCCACCCATGAAGTAGTGCGCCACCCCGACGACGAGCGTGATCATCACCAGCGACGAAAAGCCCCAGGTGAACAGGAAACGCAGGAACGGCAGCCGGAACACGAAGAAGCCGAGGTCCTTCGCGAACAGCGGATCGTTGATCCCGAACGGCTCCGAGTTCGAGAACAGCAGCCACTTCCGCCATTGAGAGGTCGCGCCGCTCCCGGCGAACAGGCCGAACAGCAATGAGAGGCCGATCACGCCCCACTTGAAATAGGGGCGCAGCGTCGCGCGGTAGCGCTCGAGAACCTGGTCCTGCATCGTGAACAGCCGGTACGGGCTGGTCACCTTCTGCACGACCCACAGATTAACCAGCATGAAGGCGGCGAAGATCGACCCGAACGCCAGCCCGAGATAGGTCTTGGTCAAGATCTGCTTGGTGAAGACGCTCTGAAAGCCGGTCTCCCGGAACCACAGGAGATCGGTGTAGAAGGTGGCGGCGCCGCCGAGGAGGATCAGCAGGCCCACGATCACCGAGCCGGCGATGATCAGCGAGCGCCGGCCGATGCGTGGACGCGGAACGTTCGCTGGGACCTTCACGTCCGGGGCAGGTTATCAGTCCGGGCGCGGCCGGGCCCGGGTGGGGGCGGCGTCAGCAATTCGGGTCGAGCAGCACGGCCACGACCGAGCACTCCTCAACAGAGGACGCCCCCGGGTCGTTGCTCGCGCCTTGCTCGCAGGTCCCGAGCAGCACCTCGAGGAGGCTGCACTCTTCCGGGGGCGGCGGTTCCTCGGGAGGCGGCTCCGTCGGCGATGCAGTTGGGGTCGGCGACGGCTCCGGTCCCGGCGTGGAGCCTCCCCCGCCGCCACCGCCGCTTCCACCACCGCCGCTTCCACTACCGCCCGATCCGGGCGGCGGCGTGGGAGCGGTACCTTGACGTATGGCGTCGACGACTCCTTGCAGGGCAAGGCGAAGATCGAGGCCCTTCTCCTTCGCGATGAGCCCCCAGCTCGCGCCCTGGTCGCGTAGCCCGAGCAACTCCTCGAAGAAGCCGGGAAGGGTCGACGGTCCGCCCGCTCGGGTCGAGAGCTGCTGAGCGAACACGACCCCGACGAGCACTTCCGCCGGTTCGGTGGTCGGGAGCTCGGGACGAAGGAAGCTCAGGCTCGGCAACTCGACGAAGGCCGTGAAGAAGCGCGGGGCCAGTGGCCTGGCGCCGAACTCCGAATTGAATCCCGCGCCGAACTGCGTCAGCTCCCGATCGAAGTCGAGGACGTCGCCGAGCAGCATCCGGTCCCAGCGATCCTGCGCGGAGAGCGTCAAGGGCCGCGGAGCCCGCTCGAGCGGAACGCCGCCGGCGATCACGATCTCCCTGAGCCCCGGCACGTCGACGCCGCGGCCGAGAAGCTCGACCCGCGCGGAGCCACGATACACCCCGACGCGCAACGCTCCGAGGAGCCGCTCGACCCGCGTCGCCGCATCGGGAGCGATGCGGACGACGGTGCCACGGGATTCGATCGTGAAAGCCTGCTTCTCGCCGGCGCGACCCAGCGCGCGTCCGAACTCGAGCGTCGCACGTCGCGCCTCCATGAGGGTCGCCTGCGTGTCGTTCTGAAGCTCGACGAGCTGGCCCTCGGCGCCCTCGAGCTTGACGAATCCGTCGGGCCCGGTTTCCAGAACGGTGCCCGCCGGAACGTCGTCGCCTTTGCGAAGCGCGCGGTCCTCGCCGCTCGGGAACCTGGCCAAGATCGAGCCGGACAGCTCGGCCGCGAGGAAGCCGCCGTCCGCCGCGCCGCCGCCTCGCCCGAGGCATCCCGTCGCCGCGACGACGAGAACGACGGCGATCGCGAACGCGTGCGCGGTTCGCCGGACGCTCATCGGGGTCGCTTTCGCCGAGGGGGGATCTTCGCGGCCGCAACCTTCTTGCGGATGACCGTCGACTTCGGTTTCGGTGCGGCCTTCCGCGTGCGACCTTTCGGCTCGATACGGCGCGCCGGCTTCTTCTTCCTCGCTGCCGGCAGGCGCGTCTCGGCGGGCCTGGGCAACGATCGCCCCAGAGCCGGCGCCCTCGGCAAGGTGATCGCGAAGACGCTGCCCCGGCCGGGCTCGCTGGTCGCGGAGATCTCGCCGCGATGCGCCAGAGCGATGCGGCGCGCGTACGAAAGGCCCAGCCCAAGACCACCGAACGCCCGGGTCTCCGAGCCGTCCCCTTGGCGGAAGTCCTGGAACAGCGATCCCATCTTCGAAGCCTCGATACCGATCCCTCGATCGCGGATGAGGATCCGAACTCCTGCGGGGCGTCGCTTGCCGGCGACGGTCGCGGGCACGGCTTCGATCTCGATGTCGCCTCCGTCGGGCGAGAACTTCACCGCGTTGTCGAGGAGCTCGTCGAGACATTTCCGGAGCAGCCGTTCGTCACCCAACACCGGTGGGATATCGCCGGGAACCTTCCGGAGGAAACGGCGCGACGGAGCACGGGCCTTCCATGTATCGACCACCGTTCCCAGGAACGGCTTGAGATCGATGGGCTCAAGGTGCGGCTTCAGCCTTCCCGCTTCCATCGCCGCGAAGTCCACGAGGATCTCAACGATCCGCTCGAGGCGCTTGGTCGATTCCATGATCCCGTCGAGGAACGTCTCCGCCTTCTTCCGTGGGAACTGCTTCCGCCGCAGGATCTCCGTGTACCCCTTGATCGGCGTCAACGGCGTGCGCAACTCGTGCGAAACGTTGGCGAGGAACTCGCTCTTCATGCGCTCGGCTTCGTGCTCCCGGGAGGTATCGCGAAGCACGACGACGCGGCCGACCGTCTCGCCCGACGCGTCGAGCAGCGGGGCCCCGGTGACCGCGACGGGGACGCGACGCCCGTCTCCCGATTCGACCATCGCTGTTATCCCGATGCCGTTGCCCCCGAGCGCCGCCTCGGCGAGCGGACCGCCGTGCGCGTCGACTCCCCTGAGGACGTCGCCGAACTTCCGGCCGACCACGTCTTCCGCCGTTCGCGCGAGCATCGCCTCGGCCGCGCGATTGAACGCGACGACGGTCCCGCCCGTGTCGGTGGCAACGAGTGCATCACCCATGCTCTGCATGATCGCCTCCATGCGGGCGCGCAAGTTCGCTTCTTCGTCGGCAGCGCCGCGGAGGTCGTCGGTCATGGTCTTGAGCGACTGCGCCATCTCGTTGAACGCGGCGCCGAGCGTCCCGACCTCGTCGGCCACGTCGACGGTCGCACGCACATCGAGATCGCCGCCGCGTACCTGCCGGGCGGCGCGCGTCAGCGCTCTGATCGGCCGTGTCACACGTCCGGAGAGCACCCACGCGAGCACCGCGGCGATCGCCGACGCCGCCAGCGTGATGAGGAAGAGCGTTCTGTTGATCGCGCGCTGCGCAGCGGCGAGCACGACGGCGGGCCGCGAAGCCGCGAGCACGCCCACCACTTGGGCGCCATCCTCCGAGAGGATCGGCACATAGACCATGAACGATCGCTCGCCTCCCGGCGATGCGGTGGTTCTCAGCGTGCCCCCTTCTTCTTCAACGACGCGCCGCACCTTCTCGCGCAGGGCGCCGCGGGTCAGGGCTGCGGCGATGTCCCGATCCTCGCGCTGAGTCCGAGGATCAGCGTAGGTCGTGGAAACGACCTCGCCGCCCTTCAGAACGGTGATGTCGGCTTCAGACCCGCTGAGGCTCAAGAGGAGCTCTCGGTCGAGATCGAATCCCAGCGCGACGACGCCCACCGTTTTGCCGCGCTGACGAACGGCAGCGGCTCCGACGACCGCGATCTTGCGGAGCTCGATCGACATGATGTCACCGGCTTCGACCGGGGAAGGCGCGAGGGCTTGACGGATGACCAAGCTGCCTCGCAGGGCGATCAGCTCGACGGGGGTCAGCGGTGGGAATGTGGGCTCGGGAGCTTGCGAGGATCCCAGAGTCTCGCGAGCCGATGCCGTTACTTTCCCTTTGTCGTCGAGGAATACGAGGAAGTCGGCGTCTGGGGGCAGCAAGAGTGCGCTGCCCGGCCCGGTGAAGAAGGCCCTGGCGGCCTCCGGTGACTTGAGGAAGCTCGCGAAGTTGACGCCCTCGCTACTGAGCAGATCGGCCAAGGTGTTCGTCTGCTGGATCGCGAACTGAACCCGCTGCTGGAGGGCTCGCTTCTGACTTCCGGAGATCACTTGCAGACGCTGCAATTCCTCGTGCTCGAGGTTGTTGCCGATGACCTGTGTGAGCGCGCCGGCCACAACGGTTGCGAGGAGCACGAGCGCAGCGACGAACACCGCGACGAACCGGAGCCGCACCGAGCGCGCGAACGACGTCCACAGCCAGCGCGCGAGCAGCACCGCACCGGCCGCGCGAGCCGCATGGGAGATGACGAATGCGGCTCCCCCGCCCGCAGGATCGGCCGCGACCAGCGCGGCCTCTCCCGCGGCAAAAAGGGCGAACGCGCCGGCGAGCGAGAGCGAGGCGGTATCGCGCGCCTTGCGCCCATCGACGAGCAGACGAGCCGAAGCGACGATCGCGAAGAACGCCGGAAGTGCGGCCCAGCGCGCGTCGTCGCCGGCGAAGAAGATGGCCGGCAAGCCGCCGGCGGGAACGGGCTTCAGCGAGAGCGCCAGCAAACCGAATCCGACGGCGCGGAGGACGACGATCGAGATATCTCCGTCACCCTCCACGACCAGCGCGCCGTGCGCGATCTGCGCGGCAACGAGCGCGGCGAACCCGGCTGCGCGGACCCACGCCACGAAGCCGGCGCCGTTCCGGATGCCGCGCAGCGCGTCGGCGGCCGCGCCGGCGCACACCGCAAGGATCAGGAACTCGGCGGCGAAATGGAAGGGTGCAGCGAGCTGGCCATCCATATGACCAGGATTATCCTAAGTTCGGCGACATCAACCCATGACCTCGGGGTGCCATTTCCCTAGTCACTTTGGGCTATGACTTTCGTCCGAGTGCGTCCGAACTGCCGGTTTTCTGCGTGCCCCACGTGGTCCAGGTAAACCCTAGCAGCCGCTCGGACGCTCTTAGAGACGTGCTTGATGCGAGTAGTGGCTGCTGCTCGCTTCGCTGAACCGAGGAGGGATAAGACGTGCGACCTTTCCGTGTTTCGGTCCTCTGCCTGGCCACGATCTTCGTCGTTTCCGGCGCTGCGCTGAGCTTCGCCCAAGTGGGAGAGAACCACGGCGCGGACGTTTCGGCGGTGGCCAAGCCGACCTCCACCCCCCCGGGATCCGATCACGGCAGAGATGTGAGCGAAGCGGCCAAGCAGAAGGATCAAGGAGACCAAGCCGACGACGGGTCGGGCGAGCGGAAGCAGAATCACGGCTTCTTCGTCTCTCAGGCTGCCCACTGCGAAGACGTCGACGACCCGAACACGTCTGAGAGCCCGGACTTCACCGCGCCGGACGACTGCACGGGATCGGCGCACGGGAAGTACGTGTCCTCGGTAGCGAAGTCGTCGGCGGGAAAGAAGTCGAAGGATCCCGGCGGGGAGGGCTCTTAGCCCTCAGGCCGCTTTCGGAGCGACGCGACCGAGGGCGCGTAAAGCGGCGATAGCTTCCTCGATCGTCTCCACACCGATCACCTTAACGTTGGTGGAGACCCCGCTCGCGAGCGCGACCTCTTCCTTCGGAACCAGGAAGATGTCGGCGCCCTCACGTTCGGCCGCTCGGACCTTGAACTCGACCCCGCCGACGAGCCCGACCGCGCCAGAGATGTCGATCGTCCCGGTCACGGCGATCAGGTGCCCGCGCGTAAGGTCCTCCTGCGTGAGTGCGTCGGCTATCGTCAGCGCGAACGCCAGCCCGGCAGACGGGCCGCCGATGTTCTGCGAGTCGAGGTTCACGTTGAGCGGGAGGCGGAATGCCGCGCCGAGCGCGGCGCCGATGACCGGCCGATCCTTCTCGCCTTGGATGGGCGACGCGATCGTTCGAAGCTCGACCATGACCTCTTCGTTCCCCCGAAGCACCTTCAGTGTGTGCATGGCGCCGACGGGCTTCGAGATGATCTGTTCGACGAATGCGTTGGGGTCGCGGACGGCGATCCCGTTCGCGGCGACCACGACGTCGCCCGGCCGGAGCTTTCCGGCTGCGGGGAACCCCTGCGCGACCGCGATCACCTGCGCGCCGCGCACCGGCGGCGTCTTGATACCGACGGCGCGCAACGCCGCGATGACGGCCGCGTACTTGCTCTCCTCCATGTCGAGCACGTTGAACTGGTCCTGCTGCTCGTCGCTGAGCCCCGGCCGGATGATCACGTCGCGGTGCACGACCGACACCGCGGGATCGAGCCAGCCGACCAGGGCCTCGAAGATCGTGACCGGCCTCGAAGAGACCGACACCGTGGTGAGGAAGAAGGCGCCGGCCGACGGGTAGGTGCGCTCGCCGTCCACGCTCACGAGCTGCGAGACGTCCTTGGCCGGGCCAGGGCCGAGGCTGTAGTACGGCACCTGGACGTAGGCGCCCACCAGCCCGATGCCGACCCCGAGGGCGAGGATGACCACGGCGAGACGCCACCAGCGTTTCGATCCAACGGGCGGCTCTTCGGGGAGGGGCGGCGGATGATCCATGAGGGGTAACGGGGCGGAATCCTACCCGAGCACCCTGAGACCAGCCTGAACCCGTTTCCGCTCCCCGGAACCCCCGTCGGATTAATATCGACCCGAGCGCCCGTCTCACCAGTAGGGAACGTCTTGGACAATCAACAGTTCTGGAATGAGCGCTACGTCACCCTTCCCGAACTGGGAAGCGGCCCCGGCTCGCGCGGTTACGCCGCCTGGTTCAAGCAGAGATTGATCGAGGACGCTCTCGCCAGCAAGCGGTTCCGCTCACTTCTGGACATCGGCTGCGGTGATCTCTGCTGGCTGCGGAAGGGCGCGCTCGGCGACGTGGCGTACACAGGGTTGGACATCTCCGACGTCGTCGTGAAGAAGAACAAGGAGCAGTTTCCCGAGTACCAGTTCCTGGTTCACGACATCGCCGACTCCCCTCCGAACCAGCCGGCGGACCTCGTCGTTTGCTTCGATGTGCTGCTCCATCAGATAGAGCCGGCGGACTTCACTGCGGCCCTGAAGAACACCCTCGCTGCGATCGGCAAGGTTGGGATGATCAGTTACATCACGCCCGATCGGTCGTACGCACCGCTGCTCGATGACGTCCCGGAAGACGCGCTCCGCGACGAAGAGGAGTTCCAGCGTTTCACCCGGAGCGCGAAGAAGAAGTTCCCGACGGCCGAGACGGCGTTCCACGGAGAGCTGCCCGAGCGGATCAAAGAGGCTCTCCCGAACGCTCAGGTTCGCACGTTCGGTGCCTATCGCTTCCAGACGGTGTACGAGGTCATCCCGTCCTCGTGACGTCGACACCCCCGAGCGCAGGCAACTTGGTTCCGACCGCCTAGGTACGGTGCGATGATCGAGTCCGACGCCATAAAGCTCGCGATCAGTGGCGGCGTCATGATCCTCACCGCGATCTTCGTGCTGAGGTCCGGACGCACTCACCCCACCGCCAAACCTTCACCAGCGGAGCATCTCCCGCAGCGGTCCGACCCCCCCAAGGGTTCGACAGAACCGGTGGTCGTGCCGAGCGGCCGCCCGCGCATCCTCACCGGCGAGCCCGCCGCTCCCGAGCAACGGAAGCCTGTTCCGCGCCGCGCGCTTCGACTGATCGCCGGTATCACGACCCTCGCAATCGTCGGCGCCGTCGGTTTGATCGTGGTTGTACGGGCCCTGATCGAGATGTTCCAGCAGATCGGCGGCTGAGCCGCGCGGCGTTACAAGCGGCGAAGCGAGACGCGAACCAGCGGGTGGGAGACCCCGACCAGGAACGCGAGGGCCGTTGCGATCAAAACCAGCGTTCGCCGCGGCGCAAGGGGCATCTCGGGCGCGTCGATCGCAGCGAGCAAGAGGCCCGTCGGTGACGACGACGGTGCAGGCGGTGCGATCTTGGTGTCCTTCACGGACGGCACCGAGGTCGGGGAGGCCGCGGCCGTCACCTTCTTCTTCGGGGGGCTCTTCTTCGCCGGCGGCTTGGGCGCGGGCGCCGGAGCCGGGCCGGACGACATTCCAACGGCGGAGTACGCGTCCACGCGACCGTAGCCGGTCTGCGAGTCCCACCCGTTGGACCCGAGATCCTTCGCCGTCGCGATGATCCGCTGCGCTGCCCCGGCGGCCGTATAGCCGCGTGCCTTCAGTAACGCCGCGATACCGGCAACGTGCGCGACCGCCATGGACGTGCCACACCCGGCGCCGTATTGCGAGCCGCTATTCCACCAGGTACTGACGACCGGATCGTTCGGCTGACAAGCGGCCGGCGCGGCATCGGTCGAGCTTCCTCCGCCGGGCGCGAGAACGTCGAGCCCTTGACCGTAGTTCGAGTACGCCGCCCGCTTGTCCCCCGAGGTGCTCGCACCGACCACGAGGACACCGGAGACCTGGGCGTCATACGAGGTCTGACCTTTCCCGCCTGTCGATGAGAACTCGTTGCCGGCCGCGATGGCTACGAATCGTCCCGCGCCGGCGGCATCGCGGATCGCGTCGTCCAGCTCGGAGTTGGAGAAGAAGTTGAGCGGCAGTTTGACGCCGCCCGAGGAAGTCTCGGCGAGGGAAAGGTTGATGACGTCCGCGCCGTGGCTAACGGCCCAACGGATACCGTCGGCGACGACCTCTGGATCTCCCACCCCGTCCGACTTCAGGACCTTGACGGGCATGATCTTCGCCGACGGGGCGACGGACGCGACCCCTTCGCCGTTGCCGGTCCTTGCCGCGACGATCCCGGCCATGAACGTCCCATGACCGTTGTCGTCCTGCGGAGAGCCGCCGTTGACGAGATCCACGCCGCCGACGAGCCGTCCCTGAAGGTCGGGGTGCGCCAGGTCGACGCCGGTGTCCACGACGGCCACGATCACGCCGGAGCCTTTGGACGTCGCCCAGGCCTTATCGGCCCGGATCTTGGCGAGGTTCCACTGCTGACCCGAAAGCCACCCTGGGTCATTCGGAGCGGCCCACGCGGAAGGGGCGGTCCCCGCGAGCAGGACGAGGCCGCCCAGCATGAAAGCGATCAACCGCCGCATCTTCACCAGACTAACGAGCCCGGGGACAAGACGGTACCGGTCTTTCCCCTAGGGTCCGTCTCTACCGGAACGCCCCTTCTGGCTCCTGAACCAGACCACGGCCGCGCATCCGCTCGATCTCCTCGAGCGCCTGCGCAGCGCCCAGGCACACCGTGTCGAGCGGAGCCGGAGCCAGGTGGACGGGGATGCCGGTTTCGGCCGAGAGCCGGCGGTCGAGCCCGCGCAGGAGCGCTCCCCCGCCGGTCAAGTAGATCCCCTGATCGAGCACGTCGTGAGCAAGCTCCGGCGGAGTCTCGGCGAGCGTCGTCCGAACCGCCTCGACGATGACCCGAGTGGGGTTGCCCAGCGCCCGGCGGATCTCCTCGCTGGAAACGATCACCGTCTTCGGCGCGCCGGAATCGATCTCGCGCCCGCGGACCTCGGCCTTTCCTTCCTCGTCCAAGGGCGATGCCGATCCGATGGCCATCTTGAGGTGCTCGGCGGTTCGCTCGCCCACGGCCATGCCGTACTCGGTCCGCATGAAGCGAGTGATCTCGTCGTCCAGGTCGAAGCCGCCGACCTTGCAGGTCACCCGGGACACCAGGCCGCCCATCGAGATGACGGCGACCTCGGTCGTGCCGCCCCCGACGTCGACGATGAACGTCCCCGTAGGCTCGTCGATCGGCAGACCAGCCCCGATCGCGGCGGCGATCGGCTCCTCGATCAGCCAGACCTGCCGGGCGCCGGCCTGAAGCGTCGCCTCTTCCAAAGCGCGCCGCTCCACCATCGTCACGTTCGAGGGGACGCAGACGAGCACACGCGGCTTGATCAAGCGGCTCGCGCCGACCTTGCGGAGCACGAGATGCAGCAGTCGCTCCGTCAATGCGAAGTCGCTGACCGCACCGCGCTGAAGGGGCTGGAACGTGACAACGGGGTCCGAACCCTTCCCGGCTGCATGCCAGGCCTCCTCTCCCATCGCGAGCACTTCACCCGTGCGCTCGTTGAGCGCGATCAGGGTCGGTTCACGCAGCACGATCCCGCGCCCGCGGATGAACACGAGCGTATTGGCGGAGCCGAGATCGATGGCCAGGTCGCGCGACAATGGGGAACCTTCGTGCGTTCGTGCGGACGCGGCAGTATAGGCGTGTAGCGGGCTCTGCTACGATTCGTCGGCGATGCCAGGTGTCCGTACGTACCCACTAGACGACACCGACCAGGAGCTCCTCAACCTCATCCAGGTGGACTTCCCGGTCGAGTCGCGACCGTTTCGCGCGCTCGCCGACAAGCTCGGCATCGAAGAGTCCGCAGTGATCGAGCGCCTCGTTGCGCTGAAGAGCGCGCGGATCATCCGGCAGATCTCGGCGATCTTCGACACGAGGGCGCTCGGATACAAGTCCTCGCTCGTCGCGACACGAGCCCCCGACGACAAGGTCGACGAGGTCGCGCACGTGATCAACGACCACCCCGGCGTCTCCCACAACTACCGCCGCGACCACGAGTTCAACATCTGGTGGACGATCGCCGTCCCGCCGACGTCCTCGCTCGAGGATCACGTCCAGGCGGTACACGAGATCTCCGGCGGCGAGGCGACCCGTCTGATGCATACGATCCGGATGTTCAAGATCGGCGTCGATCTGGACATGACGGGGAAGCGCGCCGCCGACGCTCGCACGACGATCCCGGCCTATCGTCACTCGCCGAAGGCGGGCGAGCCGCTGGACGACGGTGAGATCGCTCTACTGCGCGAGTTGCAGGAGGACATCGCGCTCGAGCCCGAGCCGTTCGCCGGCATGGCGTCCCGGATCGGCATCACGGAGCAGGACGTGCTCGATTCCGCCCACCGGTTCGTTGTCGAGGGCCGGATGCGTCGTTTCGCCGCGGTCCTCCATCACCGGCAGGCCGGCTTCGTCGCCAACGCGATGAGCGTCTGGAAGGTTCCCGAGGAGCGGATCGAGGAAGTCGGCACCGCGATGGCCGGGTTCGCGGCCGTCTCGCACTGCTACCAGCGCCCCACCTACGCCGACTGGCCGTACAACGTCTTCGGGATGCTTCACGGCCGGACCAAGGAGGATTGCGAGGAGTCCGCCGACGCGATCGCGCGCGACACCGGCGTCGCGGAGCACGCGATGCTTTACTCGACCAAGGAGTACAAGAAGGTGCGCGTGCGCTACTACGAGCCGGCGTTCTTCGAGTGGGAACGGAAGCACCTCGCCGGCGGGTCCAGCGGGAACGGCTCTCCGAGCTAGCCGGATCCCCTCTTTCGAGCCTTTCGCACCAAAGCCATCGCTCCCACCACGCCCAGTGTCGCCGCCGCGCCCTTCGCCAGGTCGTCCTTTCGCATCCTCGCCCGCCCGACGGCGATCCACGGCCGATGGGACTCAATCGCTTCGAGCAGCGCATCGCGATTCGTGTGGCGCGGGCTCCACCCGGCACGCTTCAGCTTCGCGTTATCGACGACCCAGGGATGCATGACGAAATGGAGCTCGCCGGGCGGCGCCTGGCTGATCCCGAGCTTCCAGAGACGCTCGGCGAGAGAGAACGCGACCGCTTCGGGCAGCTCGACGCGCTTCTTCCCGGTTATGTCGAGCAGTTCGTCGCCGGTCAGCCATCCGTCGGCCGAGACGTTGTAGGCGCCGGGCAGGTCCACCTGCACGGCATGCGCGATGGCGGTTGCCACGTCCTCCTCGTGAACGAGCTGCAGCGGCGGCTCGTACCCTTTGACCGTCGTGACGCGCGGTGCCTCGAGCATGCGTGAGATGAAGTTCTTCACGTTCGGCCCGAAGACGATCGCCGGCCGGAGTACGGTGACCACGACCTCGGGAGCGTCCTCCCGGAACGCTTCGATCATCCGTTCGGCCTCGAGCTTGTGCCACGCGAAGAAGAATTCGGGGTTGGCGCGAAGCGGCGACGACTCGGTCAGCGGGAAGTCGTTGTCGGGGTGCGCACCGTACACGGTGGCACTCGACACGTGGACGATCTTTCGGATCGCCGTGGCCCCCGCAGCCTCCAGCACGTTGCGGGTGCCGTCGACGTTCACCTCCCGCGTGCGCTCCTCGTCCCGGATCGGGTCTGCCTGGAACGCAAGATGAACCAGAGCATCAACACCGGGAAGGACCTTCACGAGCCGCGCGTCGCGTACGTCGACCTGGTGGAAATCGAGCTTCGGCGATCCTGCGTGCGGCTCGGCGATGTCGATGCCGACGACGCGCTCGATCTCGGGATCTGCGTCGAGAAGGGCGAGCAAACGGCGGCCGAGGTAACCCGCCACCCCAGTAACGGCGACGACATGCGCGTTTCCTGATCCCCCCGCCATCGTGGGCAATAGTAGCGCGGTGCGGAAGCCGCACCGGCGCTACGATGCACACTCATGCCGGAAGAACCGTTCGAGCTCCCCCCAGACCTGCTGGGCCGCATCCCGCTGTTCGCCGAGCTCGCCAAGGTACTTTCGTGGAGCGGCGGGCCCGTCAACTGGGATCTCGCACGGCAGATCGCGGTCGCCCTCGCGGCCGGAGAGGAAACCGTGCACGAGGTTCCGAAGGCGGACTCCGAGGAGATAACCGAAGCGTTCCGGCTCGCCGAGCTGTGGCTCGCCGAAGGGCCCGGCCTCGCGACTCCCGCCAAAGTTGCCGTCGTCCGCGCGACGACTCCGGCGCGCTGGGCCGAGCGCGCGACCGCCTTGAGCGAGATCGTCGACCCGCTTGCCGCAAAGGTCGTCGCGTCGGTTCGCGACCAATCCGGCGGCAGCGACGCCGGAGGCGAGGCCGCGATGCTCGGACCCGTCATGGCGCAGATGGCGCCGGTGTTCATGGGGATCCAGGCCGGGGTCGTGCTCGGAACGCTGGCGGGAAGCGTGCTGGGCACATACGACGTGCCGATGCCTGTGGCCGAGGAGGGCGCCGTCGACATCGTCGTCCCTACGATCGATGCCTTCGCCGGTTCCTACGGGCTCGACCGGCGCGAAACCCGCTTGTGGGGTGCACTGCACCAGGCGGCGCATCGCAGCCTTTTCGAGGCAACCCCGGACGTCTCCACGCACTTCTTCGCTTTGTTCCACAACTACGTCGCCGCCCTGCAGGTGGACCTGACGGGCGCGCTGGACCGATTGCAGTCGCTCGATCTTCAAAGCCCCGAGCATCTCCGCGCGGCGATGGAACAAGAAGGATTCTTCGGCCTGATCGACACCCCGGCCGCGGCCGAGGCCCTCGCCCGGCTTCAGCGCTTCCTCGCGGTCCTCGAGGCGTACGCGGATCGCGCCGTCGATACGGCCGCATCGCGTCTCGCATCCGGATCGAAGATCTCGGAGGCGATGGCGCGCCGGCGTGCGGACTCCGGGCCGGGCGATCGCATGTTCCAACGGTTCATCGGCGTCGATCTTCCGGCAGCGACCCTGCGGGCGGCCGACGCGTTCTGCCGCGCGGTGCTGGAAGCAGAAGGCTGGCCCGCGCTCTCGCGCGTCTGGGAAGACTCGCAGGCCATTCCCAGCGTAGAGGAGCTCTCCGACCCGACCGTCTGGCTCGCGCGGGTGGCTAGGTAACGTTCAGGCCGAACCTCCAGCGCGCCTCGGACGCCTTCCATCGGACGTAGAGGTCGACCAGATACTTCCCTTCGCCCAAGCCGTAGTCGAACACCATGGTCGTGCTCGGGTTGAGCGTCACCGTTCCCGGTTTCTCGTTCGACCGCACCCGGACCTCGGCCACCGCCGCCTGAGGGATCTCACCGAGCGTGAAGAGAACGAAGGCACCGGACGGCACTTTGAGGTAGGTCGGTGTCGCCGGATCGGACACGATGCACGTCGACTTGCAGTAGCGGGTCAGCTGGCCGACGACCGAGCTTGCGCCGGCGAACATGCGCGCCGGCGCCGGTGGCTTGAGCTTGCCGGCCCCAACGGTCGCTCCCGGCGACGAAGCGGCCGCGCCCTTGGGCGAGCCGACGTCGAAGGTCCCGGCGGCGCTTTTCTCCCCGCCGCCGTCGCACGCCGCGAGGCAAAGGAGAAGCACGACGACCGGCGCGATACGCTGCGCGATCCTCACCCGAGCACGATAACGCGTACACTCGGCGCCGTGTCGGAACGGTTCGTGCCGCTGACCAGCGATCAACGAGCAGACCTGCTCGGCCTGTTGTCGAGCCTTCCGGCCGAGGATTGGACGCGTCCCACCGGCTGCCGCGGCTGGCCGGTGCACGACGTCGTCGCGCATCTGGTCGAAGGAGAGTTGCTCTTCGGGCGCCTCTACCGCGGCGAGCTCGAGTCGCTTACGCGCGAGGATGCCGACCCCCAAGCAGGCGTTTTGCGCTGGGCGCGGGCCGACGGCGAGACCCTGAGGTTCTCCCTATGGCATCACGGTTCCGCAACACAGCGGGTGATCGATTCACGTTCCGAGGACTCGTGGGGGCGCGACGTCAGCGTGTTCGACCGGCCGCGGCTGTTGCGGCACGTTCTGCAGCTGCACTTCTTCGACCTGGCGATTCACTCCTACGATGTGAGCGCCGCACTCGGTGCGCCGTCACTATGGGGCGATCGCGCTCCGGTCATCGTCGAGTACTGCGTTCGGAGAGCCCCGGACGTACTAACGTCGGCCGAGCTCAAGGCCGACGCCGTGATCCGGGTCGAGGCTGGCGGGGCCGGGTCCTGGCTACTCGAGCATCGCGACGGCGCATGGGCCGTCGCAGAGCCGGACGGGCCGGCCGCCGCGACTTGGGAGACGGACCCCGAGACGCTCGTGCTAGCGACCACGGGACGCTTGCCGGCCGCCGAGGCACTCGACCGCTCGACCGTTGGAGGCGACGCGGCTCTGCTCGGCGACGTCGTCGCCGCCTGGCAGGTCAAGTCCGCCTAGTCGCCTTCGATGCCGCGCGCGATCAGGTAGCCGCGCGCCCGCTCGGAAAGCGGATACCGCTTCACGAGCTTCCAGAACCAGGGTGAATGGTCGGGCACCCGGAGGTGCGCCAGCTCGTGGACGATCACGTAGTCCCGGACCCAGTCGGGGAACTCCGCGAGCCTGTGGGACAGGCGGATCGTGCCGTCGGCCGGTGTACAAGACCCGTACCGGTCGTGTTGGTTGGCGACGTACCGGATGCTGCGGAGCTTCGGCCGGCCGCCGAAGTAACGGTCGTGCAGCTCCTCGGCCCGGCGGTGAAGATCGCGCTTCTCGTTGAGCCGCCGGACCTGCTCGGATTCCTCGATCCGCTCGACCATCTCGCGGACCCAGCGCCGCGCCTCCGACCTGGTGAGGGTCGCCGGGAGGCGCACGACGACCTTGTTCCCGTCCTTGACGGCCTCGACGGTCTTACGACGACGTGGACTACGGACGACCTGAACCTTGACCCTCAAGGGGATGCACCTCGCCACTGCCTATGGGGTGAAGACGCCCCTGCCGGACACCTTCTTGCCCTATGATAACTCGCCGCGCAACCCCCCCTTCTCGGAGTTAACGGACTCGTAACCCCTGGGAGGAACTTCTCGCCTGAATGATTCGAAAAGAGTGGCCGGAAGGCCTAGGGAATGCTCTGGGGTGGGGACCCAGTGGGGCGCCGGGTCTAGCCCAGGAGGTCGGCCAGGCCCAGGTGCCGGTGGTCGGAATCCCCGTGATCGGTGAGGTGGTGTTCCGCCGTGTCCTCGTCCGAGAAGGCGGTCTGCGCCAGCTGGACCAAGACCCCGTGCGCGTCGCGCGGGTGGATGAAGGCTTCCTTCCAGTTGTGATGCTCGGTGGAAACGTTGAAAAGCTCAACGCCCCTTGAACGCAGATGCTCTATGGCGCCGAGGATGTCCGGCACCTTGAGCGTGAGGTGATGAACGCCCTCGCCGCGCTTGTCGAGGAAGCGTTGTACGAAACCATCCGAGCCGATCGGCGTCACCAGCTCGATCTTCCCGCCGTGCGGCAAGCGGAACTGCGCCCACGTGAAGCCTTGGCGCTTGTTCTCTCCGGCGAACAGGAACGACGCGCCGAGCGCGTCGACGAAGAACGGTTTCGCCGACGCGATGCTACGGACCGCGACCGCGACGTGATCGACCTGTGCGTCGAGCATGGCGGCGCAGCGTGTCACACGGCCAGCACGTCACGCAAACATGTTATCGCGCGGAAGTATCACGACTCGTTCTACGGACCATCGTCACGATGTTGCGCGCGCGTAGAAAAAACTTTGAGCGATGTTCGTTGCACGTTCACGCGTGCCACCTGCGCTTCGACTTAGCGACCTGGCTTTTTGCCGATGTTGACGCTGCCCATCGCCACGGATAACTTGCGCGCTGCGGAAGGCTCCGATCGGCTGAGTAGAGAACGCCGGTGAAAGGGGAAGGCACCGGCGGCCCCAAAGGTCGATCGGAGCTTCCGTTTTTCTCGCGCTCGTCATCGATGAGCGTTTCGCTTGCTTTCAGCGAACGTTCGCTTGCTGGTGTGATGCTCCGCTACCATCGCGCCTATGCTTGATCCGGCCCTCGAGCCCGCTGTGCGCAAGCGTTTCGGCTCGAGCAAGTTCGCACAGTGGATGGGCCTCACACTCGTTACGCTCGGCGAAGGTACGAGCGAGGTTCGCCTCGACCTCGAGCCGCATCACTTCAATCCGGGTGGCATCGTGCACGGCGGCGTGATCGCGACCCTGCTCGATGGGTGCATCGGATTGGCGCTGCGAACAGAGCTCGGCATGGACAAGGACCACGTGACGACGAACCTCAGCGTGCAGTACATCTCGGCCATGCGGGCGGGAGTGTTGACCGGCCGGGGCCGCGCCGTTCGTGTCGGGGACCGCGTCTCCCACGGCGAGGCGGAGCTGACGAGCGACCAAGGACGACTGATCGCCAAGGGCTCTGCCACGTTCCTGGTCATCCCCGCCCGCCGTCGCAACGAGCAACCCCTCGGCGGGGACGGCTAACGGCCCTCGAAGCGAGGCGGGCGCTTCCCCCTCACGGCATCCAGACCCTCGAGCAGGTCGGCTGTCCCCATCGTGATCGGCTGAGCCAGGCCCTCGTACTCCAGCATCGTCTCGAGGTCGGCTCGCTCGGCGAGGTAGATCGCGCGCTTGACCATCCCCATCGGGATCGGAGCGTTGTTCGCGATCTCACGTGCCATGCTCCGGGCCTCGTCGAGCAGCGCCCCGCCCGCCACCGCGCGGTTGACCAGGCCGAGCCGCTCCGCCTCGCGGCCGTCCACGGTCCGCGCCGTGAAGAACAGCTCTGCGGCGCGCGCCGTGCCGACCAGACGGGTCAAGAGATAGGTAGCCGCCATGCCCGGATGCATCCCGAGGCGTAGGAAAGCGGTCGACAGCTTGGCGTCCTCGGCGGCGAGGCGGATGTCGCAAGCCATCGCGACGCACAATCCCGCTCCCACGGCCGCTCCGTTCACCGCGGCGATCGTCGGCACGTCGAGCGTCCGCACGACGAGGAACTTCGGATAGAAGGCGCGCATCTTCGCGCGGATCGCTGGGATGTCTGCGCCGGGTCCTGGGCTGATCCACGAAAGATCGCCGCCGGCACAGAAGGCCTTCCCTCCGCCGGTGATGATCACGGCTCGCACCGCCGGGTCGCCCCGCAGGGACCCGATCGTCGCGCTGAACGCCTCCGACAGCTCCGGCGTCATCGCGTTCCGTATGTCCGGCCGGTTCAGGGTGATCGTGACGACGCCAGTGTCGTCGCGCTCGACGAGTACCGGATCCTCGCTCATGTCCGACCTCCGCACCGTTGTTCCCAGTCGGTAACTTACAGGCCTGTAACCCCCGGGACACGCTTGCGGTCTAACGCGGCGAGAAAGGGGGTGACACCCTAGATGTATCACTTCGCAATCGTTGCGCTCCTCGGTCTCGCCGTTTACAAGACGGTCGAGTTCGTGCTCGGGATCCTTGGAATCGAGCTCCGCGGAGCCATCAAGACCTTCGTAACGCTCGGCCTCGGCGTCGTCGCGACGTCGTTGCTGGACTACTCGGTCTTCGCCGGCTGGAACATCTCGATCCGTGAGGCCTGGATGGGCCCGTTCTTCACCGGTCTGATGGTCGGCGCCATGACCTACGTCTGGCACGAGGCGCTCGGCTACATCGGCTCGAGCCGCCGCTCCAGCGACAGCGCGTCGGACCAGCGCACGCCCCGGGCTGCCTAACAAGCTCGACTGAAGTTCGCGAGAGGGATGGGTCTTCCCCCCGTCCCTCTCGTCTTTTGTCCGCCTACTCAGGGCATGAGATAGATGAAGCCGTACCCCTCGTCGCGGAACGGGATCCCGGCCCGGGTGAGCGCTTCGTCGAAGTCGCCCTTGCAGTCGGGGTCGCTCTCTTCCATGCCGTGGTCGGCGAGAAGCGCGAACGCGGTGGTTCCGGCCCCCCAGTCGATCGCGTCGAGGATCTCACCCATCCGACGGTCGGTATCGCGGAGCGCGGCGTGGCCGATGTCCGAGTACGGCCCCCCCGCGTGGTTGCCGGCGTCGGGGAGGATCAGGTTGACCCACATTAATCGGGGACGAGGGTTCCCGTTCACGCTTGCCCAGAGCTGTTGCGCCTGAAGGACGGCCAGTGCATCGGCGGACGAGGCCCATCCATACTCCCGCTTGAGATTGACGAACTCTTGCGTCGCACCCGGCAAGTTCGTCGGGTCCGGGAGCGCCCCCTCGACCGCAGGCACCTCACCGCGCCGGAGAAGGTCGAAGGTGGAGTAGCCGGCGCCTCGGTCGGTCGGCTCGTCGACGGCGGCCGTGAAGCCCCGCCCGGACCGCGCAACTGCCTCGAAGATCGTCTCGGCGTCCGCGCGGAGCTCGTTGCTCGCCAGGTGCCACGTCTGGGGGGCGTTGGTGATGATCTGGCGCCCAGTCGAACGGTCGAAGTAGGCGTTATGCAGGATCCCGTGGTGACCGGGATGCAAGCCCGTGATCGCCGACGTGTGGTTGGCCAGCGTGACGCTCGGGAACGACGCGATCAGCCCGTGACCGAACGTCGTCCCCTCCGCTATGAGTCTCGCGACGTTCGGTAGCTCGCCGGCGTCGGCCATCGCGTACATGACGTTCGGGTTCGTGCCGTCCCAGAGGAAGGCCACCACCTGTCGGGGCAGCTCGCGCTTGTCCACGACCTGTTTGAGGACCGCTCCGTCCTGACGCGCAAGGATCGACCCATCGCCTCGCGCCGGCACACCGGCGAGCGTCGCGAGCGTCGGCGCGACGTCCACCATCCGTGCGTGCGTAGCGATCCGGCCCCGGGCATGCACGCCGGCGCCGGCGAAGATCAGCGGCGCGCGCGACTGGACGAGGTCGAGCGAGCCGTGCTCGCCACGATGGCCGCCGCGCTCCTCCCAGTTGTGCGCCGGCGTGTGCAGGACGGCGAGGTCCGGAGCGCGCGGATCGTCGAACAGCTGCGCCACGGACGAGTACGCGTACGGATACTGGTTGTCCTCGCTAACCGGACGCACGCCGGCCAGCTCGGCGTCGAGCGGAGAGAACGCGGCAGGATCCTGGCGCGCCAGCGGATCCCGGCCGCGCACCCACCGAGGACCCTCCGCGGTGAACCCGACCGCTCCGCCGCGCGCATGCGCCTCGAGCTCACCCTCGCGCGAGAGCAAGACCATGTCCACGACGTCCTTCAGCTCGTCGCCGAGCAAGACATCGAGAGCGCGATCCTTGAGCATCTCATCCGCCATCGCGCGGACATTATGGACGAGGGGTTTGGAGCTCGCGCGTTCGCCGAGCCTCGCTCCTCCCGCCGATATACTCGCCGCGATGCCCCGCACCGTCCTGCACGTCGTTCCCCACACCCACTGGGATCGCGAGTGGTACGAACCGCTCGAGGTCTACCGGTTCCAGCTCGTGAAGGTCGTCGACCGCCTCCTCGAGGTGCTCGACACCGACCCCGACTTCCACCACTTCAACTTCGACGGCCAAACCGCCGCGATCGAGGACTACCTCGAGGTGCGCGCCGCGGTGGAGCCGGAGGTGAAGCGTTTCGTCGAGGCCGGGCGGCTCGCCGTCGGGCCGTGGCGGATCCTGATGGACGAGTTCCTCTGCTCTCCCGAGACGATCATCCGGAACCTCCGGCAGGGCGTGGCGATGGCCGAGCGGCTCGGCGGCTCCATGCGCATCGGTTACATCCCCGACTCGTTCGGCCACATCTCGCAGATGCCGCAGATCTTGCGTCTCGCGGGCTTCACCGACGCTTGCGTGTGGCGAGGCGTTCCCGAAGCCGTCGATCGCGCGGCGTTCCGCTGGGAGGCGCCGGACGGCTCGGCAGTGCGCGCGATCTACCTCGCTCGCTCCTATTCGAACGGCGCCAGTCTTCCGGAAACTTTCGAAGAGCTCATGGTCCGCGGAAAGCGGATCGTCGAAGACATGTTTCCATTCCATCCGGGAGGCATCGTTCTCGCGATGAACGGTACGGATCACCGCGGTCCGGAAGCGCATCTGCCGGCGCTGTTCGCCGAAGCCAACGCCCGGCAGGACGAGCTCGGCTTCCGCATCGGCTCGATCACCGAGTACGTTCGCGAGGTGCCAAGCGAGGACCTTCCGGTCTGGCGCGGCGAGATGCGGTCGGGAGCCCGGGCGAACCTGCTCATGGGCGTCGTCAGCGCGCGCATGCCGCTCAAGCAGCTCGAGTTCGCGGCCTCGACGATGCTCGAACGCTTCGCCGAACCGCTGGCCGCGATCGCCGGAACCGATGCCGAGCGGATCCTGGCGAAACCGTGGCGGGGGATCGTCGAGAACTCAGCGCACGACTCGATCTGCGGCTGCGGCATCGACGCCGTCGCAGATGCGGTTGCCGCTCGCTACCGCGAAGCGCACCGGGTCGGGGACCTCGTCGCGCGCGACGGGCTAGAGACGCTCGCCGCCGGAATCGACGCTTCGGCGCTGGCCGAGACGGACGAGGGAGCACTGGTGTTCAACCCCTCCCCCTTCGAGCGGTCGGGCGTCGCCGAGGTGTCACTCACGCTTCCCGGTATTCCTGAGGAGTGCGCTCTGGCGACACCCGACGGCGTGACGCATGCCGTGCAGCCGCTCGAAGTAACCGACCAGATCATCGTCGACATGAAGCTTCGTGGGAGCGAGCTCGCACGATTGGTTCCATCGCTTCACTCCCGCCTGCTCGGGCCCATGTACGTGAACGGGCTCGACATCGAACAGAACCCCGCGACGATCCGCTTGCGGATGGGTCCGGTTCCGATCGGCGAGTTCGACGTCGAAACGGCGAAGCGGCGCGTGGAAGAGATCGCGGCGTCACGCCCCAACGGACGCTTCCACGTGATCGGCATGGGCCCGCCCCTCTTCCGACTGCTGGTCCACCCGGGAACGGTCGGGGGGCTCGGCTGGACGCTGCTCGAGCCGAAGGCCGCTCGCGTGACCGTGGAGCGGCCCGCGACCGCCCACAACCGCGTGCTTTCGAACGAGCACCTCCGAGCCGAAGTACGCGACGACGGCACCATCGATCTGCATCACATCGCGTCAGGAGAGACGTTCGTCGGCTTGCTTGCGCTTCGAGACGGCGGCGACGCCGGCGACGAATACAACTACTCGCCGCCGGAGCGTGACGTGATCGTCGGCGGAGCGAGGTCGGTCGAAACCGAAGTCGTCCGCGCCGGCCCCATAGAAGCTCGCATCCGCGTCGCGTTGCGACTCAAGGTTCCGGCAGCGCTCACCACCAACCGTCGCGGTCGCTCGCGGCGAACCGTTGCGATGCCGGTCTCGATCGATCTGGCGCTCCGCACCGGCGAACCGTTCCTGCGCGCCACGATCCGGCTCACGAACCAAGCGCGCGACCACCGTTTGCGTGCGCACTTCCCGCTGCCCTTCGCGACGTCACGCTCGCACGCCGACGGCGCGTTCGACGTCGTCGAGCGCGGCCTCGCGGCCGAGGGCGGCTTCGAGTTGGGCCTCCCGACCTTTCCCTGCCGCCGTTGGGTCGACGCATCCGACGACGAACACGGCCTGGCCGTGTTGCACCAGGGAACACCCGAGTACGAGCTCGTCGAAGGGACCGATCTGGCCGTCACACTCCTTCGATCCGTCGGATGGCTCTCACGTCAGGACCTTCGCACGCGATCGGGCCCGGCCGGTCCTACCCTCGAGACCCCGGGAGCACAGCTTCCCGGCGAGCATGTGATCCGGCTGGCGCTCTTCCCACACGCGGGCGACTGGCGCGACGGCGATGTGCTCGACGCTGCCGAGCTCTTCTCGCTCCCGCTCCGGTCCATCGGGGTACGCGGCCATGGAGGCGCTCTGCCGGCTTTCGGCAGCGCATTGAGCATCGAGCCGGTCGGCGTGCGGCTTACCTCCCTCGCGACGCTGGAGGGCCGGACCGAATGCCGGGTCTTCAACGCTGCCGGCCGACCCGTCACGGCACGGCTGCGCGTCGGACGGCCGCTGCACGTATCTGCCCCGGCAACCCTGGACCTGTTCGGAAAGGAGCTCGCTTCGCTCGACGTGGAGGAGGGCGCGATCGTGGTGCCGATGCGCCCCTGGGAGATGGCAACGATCGGCATCTGCTGAGCCAGCCAGGTCGTTCAACGCTCCTCAGGTTTCATTCACCGCCGGCTGGCACAATGAGGCCTCATGCGGAAGCCGCTCCTTACGATCCTGTGCGTCGCCGCCCTGGGCTTGGGCGCCTGCTCCCCTACCGTGAAACGCGCACCGGTCGCGGCGCCTCTCGCGCCGGCCGCCCCGGTCCCGATCGTCATCTGGTCTTCCCGCGACCTTCCGAAGGATCTCCACCACAAGGTCGCCGCGATCGAAGGCGTCCGTTGGGTGGCGCGGATCTCCAACGGCATGGTCGACCTCGTTTCGGTCAGCGGAGCAAAGCACCCGCTGCCGCGACGCGCCAAAGGGGCCGTCTTCCCCATCTCGATCGCCGCCATGGACCCCAACCCCGACAAGGGCGATGTCGTGTCCGCCGCGCTCCTCGCCGGCGAAGCGGTTCTCAGCGAGACCGCCGCGGAGATGCGGGGTATGGATCCCGGCGCGACTCTCACGATCGCCGCAGACGGGGTCCGACGCACGTTCCGTGTCGGAGCCGTGGTATCGGACGATGACGCTCGAAACCGTGAGGTCCTGATCCCCTTCGCGCGGTCCTCCGGCCTCGGCCTCACCGCGCCTCGTGCGGTCGTGACCTCGGTGGTCGCCGAACACGCAGGCGGCGCCGTTCAGGCGATGCACGCGCTGACCAAGAAGGTTCGGGCTCGGATACAAGCGGCCGACGCCATCGAAGGCGACGTCTCCCAAGGCCAGATCCTCTCGTTCGCGGAGGTGAAGAAGATCTTCGGGGAGTGGACGTATCGTCCGACAACCAGCCGTTTCGTCATCCCCGACAAGGCATGGGAGAACGCGAACATCGTTGAGGAGCGCGTGCCCCTGCTGGGCCTCATCGCGTGCAACAAGAAGCTCATTCCGCAGCTGACCGGCGCCATGCGGGAACTGATAGCGCGCGGGCTCGGAGGGCTGATCCGCACTTCCAACGGCTGCTATTCACCGCGCATGCAGGTCGGCAACACCTACGCGCTTTCGCGTCATGCGTATGGGATAGCGGTCGACGTAAACGCGACGCGGAACCCTTACGGCGAGACGCCGCTACAGGATCCACGCCTGGTTGAAGTTATGGAGCGGTGGGGCTTCACCTGGGGCGGACGCTGGCTCGTTCCCGACGGCATGCATTTCGAGTTCGTGCGTTTCGTCGACCCCGCTTCTCCCCCACCGATCCCGTCGATCTCGTCCGGTTCCTAGAGACCCTCAGTCTTTCCGCCGGGCATCGAGGTATTCAATCAAGCGCTGCCCGTCCTCAGACGCGGCAAGCGTCTCGATCGCGTCCCGGATGCGCTGGGTAACGTCGCGAACTTCTGTCTGGTCGCCGGCCAACCGGATGAGTACACGGTCCTCGAGTGGATAGGACCCGATCTGCACACCGGGAAAGTCGTGCTCGAGCTCGGTGAGCACCCCGGCGAGAGCCGACTCCGGGAAATGATGCTCCACCTCTTCGCGCCAGAGCACCGAGCCGGAGCCTTCCAGGAATCGCGGCTCGACCGCGTCCCGGAAGACGAGCTCCAGCTCGCGGGGTGGTCCCGGTAGCACCACGATCACCGCATTCGCTTCCTGCATCCAAACGGCGGGGATGAACCACGCAGAGGAAGTCAGCGCCTCCGCGCCCTCGGGAGCGAGTGCCATCTTCTGCAGCATGGCGACGCCGAGGGGGTCGCCCGAGAAGTTCTGCCGTTTCACATGATCGGCGATCGTCTCGATACGCTCGGCGAGGCTGCTGTTCGAAGCAAGCCCGCGACCCAGCCCTTTCGCAACGCCTTCCATCGTGCGGTCGTCGTGCGTCGGCCCAAGCCCTCCGCAGACGAACACGATGCCGCGGCCGGCGTCGAGCTCGCGTCGAAGCGCGTTCGCGATCTCTTCGGGGTCGTCGGCGACCACGCAGCCCCGCCGGAGCCGGTGGCCGAGCGCGGCGAGCCGGCTCGCGACGAAGTACGTGTTTGCATCCCGAACGTGCCCTGCGAGGATCTCGTCCCCGACCACGACGATCGCGGCGTCCATCGAAGCCACGATACCCCAGCGGCACGACGGCCCGGGTTGGGGGTGCAGGTTAGGGCATCAGGCCGAGATCCCGCATCGCTGTGCCCGTAAGTCGCGTGCCGGAACGCTCGAACCAGAAATCACCACAGTCGTCGCAAGCGATGAAGTCGATCATCTCCCGCCGGCTCGCGGAGAGCCGGCCCCGGGTCAGGGACGTGGAGGAACACACCGGACAGACTTGATCGTCCGCGGGCTGAGGGATGGGGTTGGGGATCGCACTCACGTACCGAAGGTGTCGGGTCAAGACCATGAACGCTTGAGGGTCGCGACGGGCGCTGCGTACGCGTTCGCCCACTTTCGCGACGAAGGCCGCTGCCGGGAAAAGGGGGTTCGCGCATCCGATAGCATTGGCGGCCGTGATCGTTCGATGCGGTCGATGTCGCGCCGAGCTCGAGGTCTCTGGGCCGGGCGAATTCATCTGTCCGACATGTGGAACCCGCAACGTCGTCCGGGGAGCTGCGGGAGCCGCTCCCTTCGGGATGGCGCCGGGAGATTCCGGGTTGACGCTGCCGGGCGGGGCACCGGCCCCGGCATCCAAGCCGCCCACCCAGCAAACCGGGGTGAACTGGGTCGTCTGCGAGGCCTGTAGCTACCGATTCGCCATCGGCACAGTCGAGAAGGTCACCTGCCCGAACTGCCGGGCCGACGTGGAGCCCCCAGCGGACGCGCAGCTTCCTTCCTCGTGATCGACGGGCCCTGGATCCCGAGCTCGCGGTAGAGCGCTCCCGAGTCGGGCTCAGCCGAGGCGTCCGCGTAGCCCTGCATGTAGGCCAATCGGAGCAAGCCCGCCAAGACCTCCTCCGAGACCTCATCTCGGTTCTCATCTCCGGCCCAGATGAGCTGCCAGACCTCCGCGAGACGTGGGTCCAGGACCATCTCGGCCTTCGAGGCGAGCCCCATCGCGGTCATCGATCGTTCTCCCAGGTCAGAGCCGTCATCTCCATAGAACGTGAGATTAGTGCCCAGGTGTGACAGAAACCGAGCGGTCTACGGCATCTGTAGGAGGAGACGGGGCCGGAACGTCGAACTCGATGGCTAGACAGGACTCGCTCAAAGTCGTAGTTTCGGAGGCATATGGGACGCCTGCTTCGTCTCCGTAGGGGACGCTCACCGTTGCACGCCGTGGAAGAGACCATCGCGGCGCTGTACGAGGAGCTCGAGTTCACCACGAACTTCGCGCATGCCATGGTGCGCGAAGAGAACTATCGCGCCGCCGCGCAGGTGATCGACGAGCAGCGGTTGTCGCTGGTCCGCGCCTCCGATCGGATCGAGCGCGTCCTCCGCGCCCCGGAGATCGCGCGCACCAGGTTGCGCACCCGCGCAGCCCTCGCCGGCCTCGCCGCCGTCCTCGCGCTCGGCTCGGGTGCCTTCGCCGCCTTCGGTCCGGACTCGATACCACCCACCCAGGCAAAGATCGACGCCATCCACGACTTCAGCGAGGCGCTCGAGGCAGCCGTTGCGGTCTCCGACACGATCGCGCTGAGCGCCATCGTCGCCCCGGAACAAGAGCGGATCCTGGCTGCAGCTCAGAGCGCTGCAAGCGACCCCGAGGTCAAGGCGGCCCTGATGGACTCCGTGAAGAGGCTGCAGCAGGTGATCGGCAACGAAGAGCTGCCGGCGCCGTTGCGTGAGCGGGCCAAGCAGGTTGCGGAGACCGTGCAGCAGATCGTTGCCCCCGCGGTCCCGGCTCCCATCGAGCCCGAGACCGACGCCGAGGAAGACACGCCCAGCACGGCGCCCGAAGCGCCGCCCTCCCCCTAGAACCCTCAGGTTCAGGCCTGAATCGGTCGAAACTAACATCGACGGCTCGCGCCCGCGTTTGGACGCCATCCCGATGGGGCACTACTGAGCCGAGGTGAATCTGATGTTCTTGATCGCGATGGCAGCACTTATGGGCGTCGTCGGGTTGCTGCTCTGGTACACGCATTGGGCAGAGGCTCGGATCCTCGACGCTGAGCCGAAAGTGCGAACCGCCGACTCTCGGTGAGTCGGCTACGCTGAGGGCTGATGCCTCGCGTCGCCTCTCGGGGACTCCTCGTTCTTCTCGCGATCGCTCTCCTGCCGGCGATCTTCTCGCGACCCGGAACGGCACGCGCACAAAGCGCGACCTCAGAGCGTTTGATCCTGACCCCTTCTGAGAACACCACCTTCCGTGTGCAGGCCGTCTACAACAACGCCGGCGTGACGTGCGAGACCAAGAAGCGCCGGGATCTGAACGCTCGATACCGGGGGAAGCTTGAGATAATCCGTCAGAGCGACGGCCGGCTCGCGGTCATCGACCACCTGACGTTCGACGAGTACCTGCGCGGCCTGGCAGAGGTGCCGCGCTCGTGGCCGTTCGAGACGCTCAAGGCACAAGTCGTCGCAGCGCGCAGTTACGGCCTTTACCACCTGCAGCATCGGAGCCCCGCCGCGGAAAGGCTCGGCTACGACATCTGCTCGACCGACCAATGCCAGGTGTATCGAGGGGTTCAAGTCGAGCAGGGAGCCTTCGGCGACGCCTGGATCCGCGCGGTCACCGAGACGCGCGGACGCGCGCTTCTTTACAACGGCGAGCCGATCCAGGCCTTCTACCATTCCACCTCGCCGGGCACGACGAAGCGAAGCTTCCCCGGGGGAACGCCGCTCCCCTACCTCGCCAGCGTGGACGGCGAGGATGATGATTCGCCGCTCGCGCGCTGGACCGTGCGCGTTCCTCTGTCGCACCTCGGGCCGATCCTGGCTGAGGACGGCGCGTGGTCTGGGGGACGCCTTTCGACCGTAGGGCTCGACGGATCGACCGTCCGGCTCTCCGGGTCCGGAGGCAGCGACTCGGTGGGCAAGAGCGACTTCCGCAACGCGCTCAATCGGGAAGCATCGTGCGTATACCCCAAGGTCTATCCGACGTCGGGCTCGACCGGCGCGAAGTTGCCTCAGACGGTCCCATCTATCGACTTCACGTTGAAACAGGACGGCGACGAAGCGGTCCTCACCGGACGCGGATGGGGGCACGGGGTCGGCATGTCACAGTACGGCGCGCGATCGCTTGGGGATCGCGGCCGAAGCTACGCGGACATCCTCGCGCACTTCTACGCTGGACTACGGCCGAAGCAGGTCGATGAGCCGGGCCGGATCCGCGTTCTCGTCGTGGAGGACGCGTCCCGGGTGCGCGTTGCCATCGAAGGAAAGGCCGAGGTCGAAACGGCGACCGGAAGCGCGCTCGCGCCGGGCGATCGGTTCGAGGTTCGAGGCGGATCGACGCTGGATATCCGCCGGGGTGTCGGACCGACGCTCACGCCGGTCCTCACGGTCGACCTCGCGACCCCTCCGTTGAAGATCCCCCCGGACGGCACGATCGCGCTGTCCTACACCCTGTCGCGCTCGGCGAAGGTCGTCGTGATCGTCCGGCGCGAGGGATCGGAGGTCTTGCGCACCGTCGAGGTTTCGCAGATCTCGGGCCCGAACGTCTTCAGCGTGCCGCTCGGCGCCTCCACGCCCTCATTCTCACCGGGGGCGTCAACGACGCTCCCGGCTTCGGGCACCGGAACACCAGCTCCTGGCACGGCGGGCAGCGTCACTCCGACGACGACGACGACGGTGGCGGCCACGCCGACACCACCACTCACACCGGGTGCATATGAGGTTCTGCTCGAGGCGTACGACGGGCTTGATCGGGTCCGCACGACGCCCGTCGCATTGAACGTCGAAGCGCCCGCCCCGCCGCCGAGGCCGGCAACCGACCAGCAAGCCGGCGGCACGGGGATCGTCACGATCTTCGCCGTCATCGCGGTCTTGGTCGCCGGCGGTGGCATCTTCCTTGCTCGCCGGCGTCGCGCGGCATAACCGGCCGAAAACGCAGCGAACCGGCGCCGCCAGGGGGAGACGCCGGCTCGCAGACTTGGATGCGGCAGGACCGCCGCGGACGATCCTGCCGCGCTTTCCGCCGGCCCTTAGGCGACCTGCTCGCCCGCCGGGACCAGCTCCGACTTACGCGGCCGGCCGCGAGGCCGCTTGCGCTCGATCACCCGGCCGCGGTCGAAGAGCTCTCCGCCCCACACCCCCACGGGCTCACGGCGCCGCAGCGCCCCTGCGAGGCACTCTCCCCGGAGCGGGCAGGTACGGCAGAGCTGCTTCGCCTGGGCGACCTCGTGCTGCTCCTCGCTGAAGAACAGCGAGAGCATCGTCGCGTCGCCCGTTGCGCATCGGGCTTGCGACCACTGGATCGTCCTGAAGACATCCACCTTCCCCGTCCTCCTCCGGTCCTCGTGGACCGCTCGTGTTTCCCTAAACAGAAGGGCCGTCGGGTTTTAAGACGGCCCGGGGATCCTGGATTGAGAGGGTTTATCCTGTTGCTCCTCCCGACCGGGAAGCCCCGGAGCCACGCGTAGCCGAAACGCTCCACGGCATGCGGATACCCGCGTCACCATGGAGCATCTGCTTCTGCGCGTACGTGTGGAACATCAACGTCGCCTCCGGACGGGCGCCTGTGCCCGTTTCCGACATCAGTATCGCAAGCGGCACGAGCACCGTCAACGGAATTACGTCGCTCCTGGTCAGCGCCCATGCTCATGGGAACCTCTCCCGTCGAAGACCCGTCTAACGACCACTTGACCACCGATCCGAGATCCTTCGAGAAGGGGCCCGCCGTGCGCAGATCGCTGATCGCTTCCATCGCAGCACTCGCCTTCGTCGTCTCCGCTGCGCCCGCGCTGGCACAGACTCAGGACAAGCCCACCGAGCCGGCGCCGCCGGTTACCGACATCGGCCCGGGCGCGATCGAGATCACGAAGACCGGCCTGACCGTCGACGGGAAGTCGGTCGAGGCGGCAACCCCGGATAAGGAGGTTACGCTCACGCTGACCTTCCGCAACGCGGGCCCGGACGCCCTCAAGGAAGTGAAGGTGACGCTCGCTCAACAGCCTGAGGGCGTGAAGCTGACGGACGCGGAAGCGTCCATTGGGGACCTCGCTCCGGGCGAGTCGGCCGACGGCGAATTCGCCTTCGTGTTGCAGGGCGAATGCTTCGAGTTCGTCGGGATCGGCGGCGAAGCCGTCTTCGAAGGCGGAGCCGTTCCGCTGAAGGTTGCGCTTCCGGCGTCGTGTCCTGGTCCGCGGCTCGCACTGACGGGCGTCACATTCGAGGGCGGTGACGGAGACGACGTCGCGGAGCCCGGCGAGACCCTTCGCGTGACCTTCGAGCTCGTCAACCATGGGAAGGACGCCGCGAACAACGTGCGAGCATCGATCAAGATCTCCGGAGACGGACTGAGCGCGACCGAGACGGACCTGGAGTGGCCCGACATCGAGCCGGACGGCTCGGCACGGAACATGACCCCGCTCATCCTCTCGATCTCGTCGGATGCGAAACGGCAGGAGTCGTGCGCGTCACAGCCGCAGCCGCGTCCCATCCTGGAAGACCCCGGCGTGGCCGGGGC
>JBBDRM010000027.1 GCA_040905475.1 Actinomycetota bacterium | reverse complement strand
CGAGAAGGGTCTCGCGCTCGGCCGCCGTCCGGTCGAGCGAGGTGATCTCCTCCTGAGCTCGCCCGAGCAGCTCCCGCGCGTCCGGCTCGGCTGCGAGCTCTCGTTCCAGACCGGCAACCGTGCGCTCGTGTGCGGCGGCTTCGGTTTCGAGGCGGGCTTTCTCCTGCTCGATGCGTGACACGAGCGACGAGGCTTCCCCGGCCAGCTCATCGTGGCGGCGGCGGGCAGCGTCCATCTCCCGCTCGTCTCGCTCGAACGCCTCGAGCTTCGCGGCCGCGGCCGCGGCGGCGGGGTCGATCCGTGATTCCGCCTCGAGTCGCTCCACTTCCTCGGCGAGCCGGGCGATCTCCTCCTCCTCGTGGGTCAGCGTCGTCGATGCTTCCTCGAGCCGTTTTTTCGCTTCGGTCGCGGCGGCTTCGACGCTCCGAAGCTCTCCCTCCTTGATCCGCAGCGCGGCGAGGACCGCATCCGCCGCGGCGCGCTCGGACCCGGCGAGGTCATGTGCCGTCTGGGCCTCGGCCCTCCGCGTCTCGAGGTCCGGCCGAGCCGCGAGATCGCGTTCGAGGGCGTCGAGCAGCGTCGCCGACACATCGCCTTCCGCCTGAGCGTCTTTGCGCTTCTCTTTCGCACGGTCGGCGAGCCGCTCGTAGATCTCGAGCCCCAGGATCTTCGCGAGCACATCCTTCCGTTGCCGCGGGTCGAGCCGCGTGAACGTGTCGGCGCGCCCCTGGAGGATGAAGGCGCTGGCGACGAAGGTCTCGTAGTCCATGCGGAGACGTTCGATCACACGCCGCTGTGTGTCGGCGATCCCCTCCCCCGCCAGATCCGTCCACGAGCCGTCGGGCGCCTGCACGTTGAACGCGATGTCGGCCTTGCCCGTGCGCCACCGGCTGCGAGCGACCCGGTAGGTCTGGCCGTCGAGCTCGAAGACGAACTCGACCCGCATCGCGTCGGCGCCGTCGCGTATCAGCCGTTCCTGCTCCTGCCCGCCCTCGCAGCCCCGCGCCTTCCCCCACAACGCCCACGTCATCGCGTCGAGGAGTGCGCTCTTGCCGTGACCGTTGGGTCCGGACAGGCACGCCAGACGGACCTGCGAGAAGTCGAGCGGCTCGGGCATCGTCTTGTACGACAGGAAATCGGTGAGGTGGAGCCGGATGGGGATCATGCGCCCGACACCACGTCGTTGATGAGGTCGCGTCCGAGCCGGAGCAGGTCGTCCGCGTCCCTGGCGAATGAAGCCTGCGATCGAACGTATTCCTCCAACGCCTGCGCCTCGGAGATCTGGCCGGCGAAACGGGGGTCGCGGATCACGACCTCCTCTTGTTCGTAGATCGGCTGCACGCGGGCGTCGTACGCGGTATCGAGCGCGCGACGGACGGCCGAGAGATCGATCGCCGCATACAGCTCGCGCGGAGCGGCCACCCGGACCCGGACGATCGCGTCGCCGACGTCTTCCTTCGCGACCGCCGCGAGCACACTTCCGGTCGGTGCGTCCGTCGCCGCCGTCGCGTTCACGGTCACGAAGCGGCGCGCGTTCACCGTCTCGAAGTGCGGTTCGGATGCGAGGCGCCCATCCTCGAGATCGAAGACGTAGAAGCCTTTCTGCTCGCCCTCTTCCCCGAAGTCGACCCGATCCAGCGAGCCCGAGTAGGCGGCGAACGTCTGACCCGGTCCCCATTCGGGACTGAGCGCTTGCGGCTTGTGGATGTGGCCGAGCGCGACGTATGGGAACGCCTTGTGCGCGATCGAGGACAGCGAGAGCTCGAAGTCCGAGATGCCGTAGAGATCCTGCGCGGTCGAGACGCGGGCCTTCGTCACGTGGCAGTGCGCGGTCAGTACGGCCGGCAACGTGGGGTTCAGCCGGCTCGCGAGCAGATCGACTTTCTCGGCAACCATCCGGTCGATCGCCCGGTCGACCTCCAGCGGCGACAGCGGCCTGGCGATCTGAGCGAGCAATGCGCTCCGCCAGAAATGCGGCATCGCCGCGATCTGCAAGACCTCGCCCTTGCCCGTCTCGATCTTGTACACGCCTGCTTGCTCGGCGACGGTGACGCCGGCGACCTCGAGGGCGGGGTAGACGCTGAACGCGGTGACGTTGGCGACCATGCGCGGCAGGTCGTGGTTCCCGGCCAGAAGGAACACGCGAACGCCGCCCTTCGCGAGCCGCCAGATGCGCTCCGCGAGCAGCTTCTGGACGGTCGGGCTCGGGTGCGCGTTCTTGAACGCGTCGCCGGCGAACAACACGACGTCCACCTCGTTCGCCAGCGCGAAGTCGATGAGCTCGTCGAGCCGCGCGGCGAAGTCGAGGATGCGCTGGTTGATGCCGGTGACGGGGTCCGGCTTCCCGTACGAATCGGAGCCGAGATGGTAGTCGGAGAAGTGCAGGACCCGGATCATGCCTCCGGCGCCGACCCCCCTCCCCTGCCGGCCCAAGGATCGGTACCGGAAAGCGCTCCCGTCACTTGTCTCCTGATCCCTTGGAAGAACGTGTAGTAGTCGTCCACGTCGACGACGATCGGCATCGGCATCGCGTAGCCGGACAGCAGCACCTGTTTCTTCGGCTCGAGGTTGTTCAGCAGCACCCGCATCGCGGGGGCGTCGGGCAGCCCCGCCAGCGCCGCCTGCTGGTCGCGCTCGTCGTCCAGGCTCGCGATGATCCGCGTGCCGAGCTGGGAGCGGATCTCGTCGTCGATACCGCTCGGTCGTTGGTCGACCACGAGGAGCCCGACGTTGTACTTGCGCATCTCGCGCGCGATCTCGCCGAAGATCGACTGACCGGCGGCCTCCGGCGAAAGGAACTTGTGCGCCTCCTCGATCGTGATCGTCAACTGCGGCGGGTGATCGTGGCGACCCTCTGCGGACGCGGCTTCCTTGGCGACCCGCCAGCGGCCGTGGATCCGGCGGGTGAGGATGTTGGCGACGAGCATGTACGCGAGCAGGCTGGTCTGCCCGCCGAACTCGAGTACGACGTGCTTGCCGTTGAGCAACCCCTTCACGATGCGCTCGACCGAGTCGTCCGTGCCCGATTCCTTGAGGAACGGAAGCTTGCGGAGCCGCGCCAGGTTGCGGTGCAGCGCCGCGAGCGAGCCGGGGTGCAGGCCGTGATCTTCAGCGAACGCGTTCAGTTCGGTCCCCGGCGATAGAGCGAGGAACTCGAGTATCCAGTTCGCCCCGAGTGTCTCGTAGAGCCGGTGCATCGCGGGGATCTGGGCTTCCTTGATGTTGAGCTCGCGCGCGAGCAGCGCGAGGTCGTCGGCCTCGACGTCGCGGAAGGCGATGTGGACCTCGTAGTCGGGCGTGACTTTCCGGCGTGCGCTCGAGGCGGGGTCGAGCGTGAAGATCAGCACCTCGGAGTCGAACGCCTGCTTGAGGCTCGGCGCGCTGCGGCGTGTCTCCTCGTCGTAGGACTCCCAGCCGTACTCGTTGTGCATGTCGAAGACGAGGTTCACCGCGGCGCGGCTCCGCACCAGCCCGGCGAGAACCATCCGCACCAGGAACGACTTGCCGGTGCCGGTCTTTCCGAAGACGCCGTTGGATCGCTCGACGAACCGCTCGAGGTCGAGACACACGGCGGCTTCCATCTCGAGCGGTGAGCCGAGGCGCATCATCGTCTCGCCGGGCTCGCCGAAAACGAGCGCGACGTCCTCGTCGGTCGCTTCGGCGACCCGCGCGAAGTGTCCGGGGATCGTCTTGACCGGATGCACCTCACCGTCTGCGCGCTCGAGCATGAGCTTGGGCTTGAGCTCGAGCGTGACGTAGGTCTGGGTCCCGGCCAGCGAGGTGCGCGCCAGGTCGAGTTCGGGCGGGGGCGCCTTGAGCACCGCCAGGTTGGCCGCCTCGAGCTTCACGTCGTGGACCGAAGAGAAGAACCGGTTCCGGGCCCCTTCCACCACCACGAACCGGCCGACGCGCAGGTCCTCGACCTCAGAGTCGTCCGCGAGGCGGGCGACCAGCCCTTCCAGCAGCGACCCCTGGATGACGTGCGCGATCGTCTTGGTTTGGAACGGCCGGTGTCCGTTACCGTCGCTCATGACAGCCTCCGCACGATCGACATCGCGAGCTCATAGTCGTCCTTGAACAGCTCCGCGACGGCGCGGGCGGCCTCGTTCACGAAGAGCGCATCGCGGCCGCGCGCGAGCGACGCTTCGCGGATCGCCGCGGCCACCAGCTCATGGACCGGTCCGTCGGGCAGGCCGGCGAGCGTTCGCACGAACTCCAGCGAGTCCGTGAGCGCGGCGATCTCGGTCGGCGGGCAGCGCGACACGAAATCGTGAAGCCGGGGAGGGTACGGCGGGAGGTAGTGGTGGAGAGAGTCCTCGGCGCCGTACCCGATCACCACGGTGTCGAACTCGGTCTGGAGAAGCTCCACGATCTGTGGTTGCTCGCGGACGAGCTGTTCCCACGGCATGCCGAACGCCATGGCGCGGCGCGACGAATCGAACGAGGCGGTCTCGACGTTCGACACGACGCCGTATACCAGCCCACCGGTCGAGGCGACCTTCACGAACGAGCCGAACCGCGGCGGCTCGAAAACCTGTTTCGCGACCGCGCGGAAACGGGTCGTCGACGCGCCGACGACCTCTCCGATGACGCCGTTCAGCTCGCTCAAACCCTTTTCCATCAAACCAGGGCTCCTCTCTTGCGGAGTTGCTTACGGGACAGCGCGACCCGGTTACCCTCGCGGACGAACCGCTGCGCGACGAGGCGGAAGAATGCGTCCCGATCGGCCCAGCGGACGATCGCTTGCTCGTGCGCCTCTGCGAGCGCGACCGGGTAGCCGTAGCCGCGCCGCGACTGATCGGCGGCCGCCCAGTGCGCGAGTGCGATGAGCTCGGGGTTGGTCGCGACGTACGCCGGGAGCTCGAGCCGCGCGATCTCGTCCGCGGCGTCGAGGTAGCAGAACGCCACCCGATGCCGCTCATACGCGTCGAGGACCGGCGCGCTCGACCAGAACAGCGGGGATCGCTGGCCCGACTTGAGAAGCTTCCGGAACAGCATCGCGTCGGTAACGCGCGCGACGGGGTCGCAGGGCTTGTCGAACACGGCGGTCGGCCGTATCCCTTCGTGCGTGAAGGGGCAGCGGTCGCAGTCGACCGGATGCTCGGGGCAGAGCATGACCTTGAGTGTGTTCACCACGTCGGAGCCGCCGGGCGACGATACGTAGCCGACGACCGGCACACCGGCCTCCTCGCCGGCCTCGAACAGCTCGAGCATCGCGTCGAGGCGTTGCTTCTTGACGTCATCCGCTGCGAGTCCGGTTAGACCGCGCGGGTTGGTCTCGTCGCGCCAAAGGATCAGCGTCCCGTCGACCAGCGCAACGGCGGGCCGGTCGGTCTCGCGGACGAGCTGCGCGAGCCTTCGGAACTCGTGGGTGTCGCGCACCGCCCCGACGACGGCTCCGTCGGCGGCGCGCTCCTCGTTGCCGTAGATCGGGTAGAGGTCCTCGGGCTCGAAGAAGAGGGACGGTTCACTGGCCAGCGTGGCGCCGGGCTCGTCCCCGTAGTCGAGCGTGACCTCACCGACGTTGACGAGGAAACAGGGCGCGATCTCGTGCCGGGAGACCTCGATCTGCGAGCCGTCGGTTGCGACCACACGCCAGCGTGGCGGCGAGAAGTCCGGCAAGGATCGAAGCTCGGGGCTCTCGAGCGGCTGAGCGAGCAGCCACGACGTCTTGGCTGCGGCGACCTTGCCGCGCACCCGGTCGACGTCGGGCCATACGCCTTGCCACTCCCCCGCCGCACGCGTGAGGCGCGACGCCAGGTCGTCGCGGGCCGCGGCCACGGCGGCGCTCATCGCCGTGATCTGGCCGAAAACCTGATCGAGCCTGAGGGTCATTCCGCCTCCTGCGAAGCACGATAGACGCCGGGTACGACAGCAACGCCGTGACCAGCGGAAACGTGGGAAGGCGGGGAAGCCTCAGGGGAAGAGAGGGGCAGCGTGCCAGCCGGCTGGATTATGCCTGGAGAGACTTCACGCTTCCAGGAACCCGGAAGATCAGTTCTGGACGGACCTGATAGGCGATATGTAGATCGGGGCTCTGTGCGTACCGGATCGGCGGCGGCTTCACGACCGCACCGCGTACAGGCGCCACTCGCCCGGGACACCTTTGAGCGTGTGCTCGCCTCGGTCGTCGAACTCCAGGCCCGAGCCGGCAACCAGCGGTGGCACGGCGCCCGAAACCAGGACCTCGTTCGGACGGGCTTCGTTCATAACGCGTGCGGCGATGTGGACGGCGATGCCTCCGACGTCCTCACCCCGTTGCACTACCTCCCCGGTGTGCACGCCCGTGCGAACTTCGAGGCCAAGGGATCGCACGGCTTCGCCGATCGCCACAGCGCAGCGGATCGCTCGGGCCGGTCCGTCGAAGGTGGCCATGATGCCGTCGCCCGTCGACTTCACCGCGCGGCCGCGGAA
Organism: Actinomycetota bacterium; assembly: GCA_040905475.1. NCBI lineage: Bacteria > Bacillati > Actinomycetota > Actinomycetota bacterium. Next base: position 3,547 of record JBBDRM010000027.1, on the reverse strand, counting down.
CCCTTCGATCTCGCGGCGAACCACGGTGTCATGATCGTCGAGGAGGTGCCGCCAGCGCCGATCGCCCAACGCAGCGGCCCGCTGTGTCGAGGCGACGATGTCGGTGAAGAGAACGGTCGCGAGAACGCGATCATCGAGATCGCTCCCGCCGCGGGTACCGGTGAGGAAAGCCTGGATCTCTTCCGCCACCCAGTCGACGTCGTGCATCCAGAAGACACTCCACAGCCCGTCGCGCTCGACGTAACGAGCATCGGCGATGTTGTCGGCGAGGTACAGGCTGTGACCCGATCGCAGCCAGGGATGGGCCGTATGGCACATCACCAGCGTGGGCGCGCGGATGCCCGACAAGATGCCGCGCACGTCGAAATTTGACGTGCCTTCGACGACCTGTTTCCGGAGGACTGAGGGGCTGCTCGTGAGACGCTCGAGGCGCGCATACGACTCTCGGAATCGCTCGTCGTCGTGGAGCTCCGGAGCGATCCAACGCAACGATCCCGCCGATCCGTGGGAAGTCAAGGACATCTCGATGAACGTTTCAAGGGCCTTGTCCGGGAAGCCGACCGGGTAATCATCGCTGCGCCGCCAAGTCGCGAACGCATTCAGGAGGAGCAGGGCATGTACCCGTTCGGGCGCCGTGGCGGAGAAGGGGATCCCTTGGAAGCCGCCTGCCTCGATGGCCAGGAGCGCAGCACGCTTGGACCCGACCGCATCGAGGACCGCGTGGAGGTCCGTAACGAGCTCTTCCACTACCCACCCTCCGCGCGGGGCAGGATCGGAGACGCCGGACCCCCGCGGGTTGTGAAGGATGAGACGGGAGAAGGACGCAAGTCGCCGCAGGAACCGATCCAACGCCGGGTCATCCCAGATCGCGTCCAGGTTGAAGTACTGCGAGGGGCTGATCGCTAGGTCGACCGGCCCGTCACCGAGCGTCTGAAACGCGACTTGGAGACCGTCGGCCGTCTCCGCCCACCGTACCGCGGGCCGCTTCACCGCTGCACTGTGCAGTGCCGCTTCGGCCCGGGGCCGCTCGCGGACGCCATGTTGGTAGTGTCGGGGTCTTCAGGCTTCATGCCCGCGACGCTTGGCGTTTTCATGGGTCGCAGCCTGCGCGGTCGCGTGGCGGGCGTCAAGCGGCTCCTGACAAATCCATACTTGATGATGCTCCCAGTCGTTTCACCGCTGGACGGAGGCAACATCCCCTCGTGCTGCCTCCCCCGGATATCTGTCGATCGATGCGGAAGTTGGTCCCTGCCGAAGACCTGATTGGCGATGTCCCGTTGTGACTACGTTTTCCGAGAGAGAACTTGGTACATCACAGGAAAGTCGAGTCGCCGCTGCGTGCGTAGCGGGTCTTTGGACGCTCCACGTGTTCTCTAGAGGTTCAACTCCGCGCAGCGCTCCTCGACCGCCGTATCGATCTTCTCGGCGACGCCGGGAAGGTCGGAGGCCATCGACCGGAAGTTCGGGCCGAATATCACGATGAGCTTCATCGGGCTCTTGGCGACGACCGATGCGGTCCGGCGATCGGTTCGGATCAGCGCGATCTCACCGAAGAAGTCACCGGGCCCGAGCTCGGCGACCGTCTTTCCGTCGTGCACGACCTCCGCATTGCCGTCCTCGATCACGAAGAACTCGTGTGCGAACTTGCCCTCGTCGACGAGATGGGTTCCTTCGGACACGTCGACCTCGTCGGCAAGCTGCGCGACCTGCTTCAGCTCTTTCTCGTTCAGGGTGGCGAACAGCGGCACCGTCTTCAGCCGGCTCTGGTCCATTTCTCCTCCTCGCTCAGATTCTGCTGAAGATGTTTGCACACCGGACGCATCGGGCACCAACGACCCTGCCCTCTACAGCGAGCCCGATACCACCCGGCCCCCGAGAACGGTCGCCGCGACCGAGGCCCGGCGGGATCGAGCTGGGTCGCCGTCCCAGATCACCCAGTCGGCCCGGTAGCCGCACGCGAGCCGGCCTTTCACCCCTTCCTCTCGGGCCAGGGAGGCCGCCCCGAGCGTCGCGCACCGGAACGCGTCGCCGAAGGCGATCCGGTGAGAGGGGTTCGAAGGGTCGACTGCTGCTCGGATGCCGGCCAGCGGGTCGAACGGCGTGATCGGCGAGTCGCTGCCGAAGCCACACACGCATCCGGCTCGGAGCACGGTCCGGAAGTCGTTCATCGCTCGTGAGCGCCGGGCGCCGGCTCGCTTCGCGTACATGCGGCCCGGGCCGCCCCATGCGGCGTCGAACGCCGGCTGCATCGAGATGCCGGCGCCGAGCCTCGCCGCCCGCCGGATGAGATCGGGCGACGCCATCTCGAAATGCTCGAAGCGATGGCGGAGCCTGCGCACCGCGGCGAGCGAGGTTCGTCGCGCCGCGCGTTCGAGCCCGCGCACGGCCGCCTCACACGCCGCGTCGCCGATGCAGTGCACACCGCCCTGAAGCCCAGCGCGGGTCGCTTCTTCGAAGAACGCCGCGCAGTCGCCGGCGTCCCGATAGAGCGAGCCCGCGTGGCCGCGCGCATCGGTGTATGGCTTTTCCAGTGCAGCGGTGCGCGAGCCGAGCGCGCCGTCGACGTTCAGATCGCCGCCGATCGTGCGGAGCCCGCGCGAGCGTGACACACGCAAATCCTCCGACGCGTAGTAGGCGACCACGTCCACCGGCAGTCGCTGGTCGAGGAGAACATCGAGGCCGGACTCCCCCGCGCCGTGCAACGGGCCACACATCTCGTGCACCGTCGTGATCCCGGCGGCCGAGGCGGCGCGGGCGGCGGCCAGATTCGCGGCGGCGATCGCCGAAGCCGGCAGCTTGTCGAGCGCGAAGCGCCGCGCGGCGTGATGCGCGTCGCGGCGGACGACGCCGGTGAAGCGTCCGCGGTCGTCGATGTCGGCGCCTTCGTGCTTCGCGCATCCCGCCGCCTCGAAGAGCCGCATGGACACGACCGCCGAGTGCGAGTCGACCCGCGTCAGGTACACGAACCGGTTCGGGGACGCACGATCCAGGTCTTCCCCGACCGGCCCCCTGCCCCGCCATCCCGGCGCGGCGTCGTCCCAGCCGGTTCCCCAGACCAAGCGCCTCGGATCACGCGCGACGAACCGCGCGAGCTCGCGTCGCACAGCGAGCGCACTGCGCGCCGCCGACAGATCGACGCCCTCCATCACGAGCCCGGTCATCGTGAGGTGCGCGTGCGCGTCGACGAAGCCCGGCGACACGCGGCGGCCTTTGAGCGAGACGCGGCGATCGCATCGAGGAGCGTGAGCGGGGCTCCGGCCGACCCAAACGATCCATGGAGGATCCACCGCCAGCGCGCGGAGCCCGGTGTCGGCGCCGTCGGGACCGAGCACGACGGCGTCGGTCCACAGAACCGTCACGCGTTAGTCGCGACCGAGCGAGCGGCCGATCACGAGCCGCTGGATCTGATTGGTGCCTTCCACGATCTGCAGCACCTTGGCCTCGCGCATGTAACGCTCGACGGGGAACTCCTCGATGTAGCCGTAGCCGCCGTGCACCTGCACGGCGTCGGTCGTCACGCGCATCGCGGTGTCCGAGGCGAACAGCT
>JBBDRM010000026.1:27729-51928 GCA_040905475.1 Actinomycetota bacterium | reverse complement strand
CCGACGATGCCGCGAGGCTGGCCGGGACGCTGAACGAGGCCCTCCGCCCAGTGCCGTTCACGGTTTGCGTCGTGACCCAGTTGACGCCGTCGACGCTGACCTCGATCGCCCGCTCCAACGCCGTCGGCCGGAGGGTGACCAGATCCGAGGCGACACCTTCTGCTCCTCCCTTTCCGAGCGCTGCGACCCGGAAGTAGAGTGGCACGCCGGGACGCAGGCGATCGATCACGGCGCCGGTCTTGTCGCCTCCAACCGTGTAGGTGGCAGTGAACGAGGTGTTGACGCCGCTCCACAGGTTGACGATCGCGTACGCCGCTCCCTCCGGGATGGCTCCCGACTCGTCCACTTGTTCGGATGCGAGGGTTTCGTCGAGCTGCGAGCAGTCCTCGTCGTAGAAGTAGACGTCGATGTCGTATGCGATTCCCTCACCCTTCACCGTCATGGTCTGGAGTCCGTCGCCGGCTCCCTCCTTGAGCGGGATCACGACGCCGTCGGTCCCGTTGGTGGCGAGATCAGTCGAACAAGACAGGAAAAACTCGCTGTTGACGAGTCCCGCACCGAACTGCGTCCCTGGGTTCCCGACCGCGAGCGTGCCTTCGATCGTCTCGGTCGTCGTCTGCTTGCCCGGGGGCCCTGAGGCAACGGTCCTGACGGGGGCGAGCCGGTCGGGATGGGTTCCTTGATATATGCGGTAGGCGAGGGCGCCGGAGACGCGTGGCCACAGCAGCTTCACGCTCCCGTTCCGAAGATCTTCGGCGAGCAGAGCCGCAGTTTCGAGTCCGTCGACGCGGTCGGGCAGCAGCCGGCTCACCTCCGGAAGCACCATGCCCGACGGGGTGGCCTCGGCGTCGTAGTGGACGCTGAACACGGGCGCGAGCAGATTGCCGATCTGGACCGTGAGCGGCGTTCCCGCCGCCAGTCGCACGTCCCGGACGCGGGCCACGACCCGGGTCATGGAGCCCGGCACGTGGATCGGCGAAACGTCGGCGGTGCCGGCCACCACGTATTCGTCGCCCTCTCCCGGAACCAGGAGTGCGACCGACCACGCCGACAATGCCGTCGCGGCCGATCCCCAGAAGACCAGCTCGACTTCGCCCTCGATCGGCCGCTCGAGCATTCCACTGAAGCGCGCCACCAATTGGCCCGCCCCGGCGGAGTCCTGGTTCGCGAGGAAAACGCCGTGGCTCGCCTTCCCCGTTCCACCGGTCGGCGCCTCGCTGCTCCACCCGGGATCGGTCCCGGAGAGCACGTCGAGGTTGCCCACCGGAGCGGACCCGTGGAAGTAGACGGCGCGCGGCTTCTCGGTCGGGTTTCGTGCCGGGATCCCCGGCACCATCTCGATGGTGCGCGGGGAGGTCTCAACGATCGGGAACGACGCCGTCCCGGTCAGCCGACCACCCGCGACGGAGGCGCTCACGGAAGGCACGGTGTAGGTGAGCGAATCGACTTTCACCTCGTAGCTGGATGCGAGCGTGCGCGCAAAAACGCGCAGTGTCCACGTGCCCGGCTCGGGATACGTGACGAGCATCTTGCGCTCGGTGAGCATGCACGGGTTCACCACAGGCACCGGGCCGTCGCAGAGGAGTCCCCAGGTTTCCTGGGTCGGGAAGGGGGCTCCGAGCGGGTTCTCGTCGTTGGGTGTGTCCCCGGGAGCCCAAAGGAAGCCGTAGAGGTTCTCGTGCGAGTTCGGCCAGCTGAGCGTGATGTCGAGGCGCTCGACTCCCGCAGGGACGTTGAACGTGTGGGACTCGACGCCCTGCTTGTGCACCCAGCTCGCCGGGATCGCCGATCCGGAGAACGTGGCGAGCGACTTCGCTGCGCGCGCCGGCGGCGTGTAGTCGTACTGCGGAGGCGGGAGCGACAGCGGCTTGCCGGCCTTGAGCGCCAGCGCGGCCTCGACGGCGCGCTTCGCGTTGACCATGCCGGCGCCTTCCTGGTGCGCGTCCCAGCCGGGCTGCGCATCGGCGGTGCGTTCGAGGATCTCGATCATCTGTCTGGGCGTCAGCTTGGGGTTGGCAGCAGCCATCAGCGCGACGACGCCGGTGACGTGGGGGGCTGCCATGCTGGTACCGGAGATGGACATGTAGCCGTAGGGCGCGTCGGCGTCGGCCGTGGCCGCAAGCGCGGCCGGGGCGGTGATGTTCACTCCCGGCGCGGTGATGGTTGGCCGGTACATCCCGACCCGATAGCGCTCGGCGATAACCCGGTCCTGGGCTCCCGATGGCCGCCCGACGGAGGAGAACGTGACGACCTGATGGTGCTTGGTTACCGCCCCCACGCAGACGACGTACGGCGAGATGCATTGCTGTGAGAGCGTGTTCACCCCGTCGATCGTCGTGTCGCCGGGGCTTCCGCCGTTCCCCGCCGCGAACACGGGCAGAACGCCGAGCTTGAAGGCGGTCTCTTGGGCGATGGCCGTGGGGTCCTCGGGAGCGTAGTCGAAGCCATCTCCGCCCCCCCATGAGTTGGAAACCGCACGGACCTTCGTCTCTTCTCTTTTGGCAAGGATGTCGTCGAAGGCCGCCGTCGTGTGGGTCTCGAGCAGCGTGAGGCCCTGGTTCGCCGAGTAGACGATGAGCTTCGCGCCGGGAGCGACACCGCGAAGGTCCCTGCCTTCCGGGCTTGCGGCCCCGGAACCGGCGATGGTTCCGGACACATGCGTGCCGTGCCCATCGTCGTCGGTGTTGGGCATATCGACGACGAGAGGGCTTCCCGGGTCGAAGATCCCCGGTGAAAGAACCTCGTAGTTGGCGATCACTTTCTCGCCGTAGGTCAGGTCGGGGTGGAGCGCGTCGACCCCGGTGTCGATCACGGCGACGGTGGCGCCTGTGCCGTCGATCCCCATCGTGTCCGCGACGTGGCGGGCGCCGATCATCGCGGGGCCCTCGTTCAGCATCGGACGGAACGTTCTCGGCGCGTAGATGCTGCGCACCCCGCGGATGCCGAGCAGCCGGCCGATCTGCAGCGAGGTCAGTTTCGCGAAGGCCATCGGGAGGACACGCATCTTGCGGTGCCCGATCCGCATGCGGTCCAACTGGCGGAGCACGGAGCGATCCCACACGCTCACGATCGTCTCGAACGACTGCGTCGGCTTCGCCTTCAGGAGCTTGCCCGCGAGGGTCCGGTCCAGGACGGCCGGACGGAGACGCGCGGATTGGGCGGCGTCGGTGGCCCCGACCGGAGAGCTCGAGATCCCGAGCGCGAGACTGAGCATCAACGCCGCCGCGACCCGTGTCCTGCTACGCATGCCGACCTCCCTGGTGATGGCTCGGTTCATGAGACTTGTGCAAGTCGGGCGCCTGTGGGTCAAGCAGATCGCCCGACAACTCCTAAACGACTCGGACCCTACGCGCTAACGCACGGCAACCGGGATACTTCTACCATCCCGCACCATCCCGACTCGGCCCGCTCGCGAAACCCGGAGAGCCAACTAGAAAGGTTCGCGTAACGCGGCCCGGCGTCCTGCGTACCGGTGATCGGAACCTCTCAGGAGACGTGAATCACGGGGACCGTCACCTGGGAGCGCGCCCCTCACGGCCGCCGTGCCCCGGGTCGATCTAGCGTTTGCCCGGTTTGAACCCCGCCCCACGCGCAGATACTCTCCGTGCGCATATTTTTCCCAGGAAAAGGGGCAGGTATGAACGTCGTCGTCTGCGTGAAGCAGATCCCCGACCCCAACAACCCTTACCAGCTGGACGGTAACCGGCTGAAGAGGACCGGGGTCCAGAACGTCCTCGACCCCGGCGACGAATACGGGGTCGAGACCGCGCTCAAGCTCACCGAACAAGCCGGCGGCGAGGTCACCGCCGTCTCGATGGGCCCGGCCTCCGCCATGGAGGCGATCCGCAAGGCCCTCTCGATGGGAGCCCACAAGGGCATCCTGGTCACCGACGACTCCCTCGCAGGCGCCGACGCGCTCGCGACCGCGAGGGTGCTCGCCGCGGCGATCAAGAAAGCCGGCGAGGTAGACCTCGTCGTCGCCGGCGTCGAGTCGACCGACGGGTACTCGGGCGTCGTGCCCGGCATGATCGCCGAGCTGCTCGGCGTGCCGCAGGTCACGTTCGCGAAGCACGTCGAGCTGACCGACACCACACTCAAGGTGCAGCGGCAGACGACCAAGGGCTACGACATCGTCGAGTGTCCGCTGCCCGCGGTGTTGACGATCACGGCCGGCGTGTTCGAGCCGCGTTACCCGACGTTCAAGGGCATCATGCAGGCGAAGTCCAAGCCGGTGGAGCAGCTGTCGGTCGCCGACCTCGGGCTTTCGCCGGATGATGCGAAGGCGACGCAAGAGGTTGCGCAGATCTCGCCCGCGCCGGCTCGCGGCGCCGGCGAGAAGTTCGAGGACGATGGGACCGGAGCGGCGAAGATCGCCGACTTCCTCAAGGAAGCGAAGGTCATCTGATGGCGAAGATCTGGGTTTACGTCGAGGTAAGCGCCGACGGGCAGCCGGACAAGACCGCGCTCGAGGTACTGACGAAAGCGCGCACGCTCGGCGGCGAGCTCGAGGCAGTTGCGCTCGGGCCGGGCGCCACGCAGGCGGCGAAGACGATCGGCGAGCACGGTGCGACGACGGTGTACGCGAGCGACGACGCCGTGTACTCCGATCACATCGCGCAGCCGGCCGCCGAGGCGCTTGCTTCGCTGATCGGTCAGCACCAGCCGGCCGCCGTACTGTTCGGATTCTCCTACGACTCGCGCGACGTCGCCGGCCGGCTCGCCGCGCGCCTCGGGTCGACGGTGATGAGCAACTCCACCGACGTGCTCGGCGAGGACAAGGCGCAGACCGCGATCTTGGGCGGCGCGCAGATCGTGGACGTCACGCTGAACGGCGCAGGGCCGAAGTTGATCCTGATCCGACCGAAGTCGTTCGAAGCCGAACCCTCGGGCGGCACCGCCAACGTGGTCCCGGTCGAAGTGTCGATCGGCGACGACCTCAAGAAGGCACGCCGAACCGACCGTCACGAGGAAGAAGCGACCGGACCGAAGCTCGAAGAGGCACCGGTCGTCGTCTCGGGCGGCCGCGGGCTGCAGGACCCGTCGAACTTCTCGCTGCTCGAGGAGCTAGCCGCCGCCATCGGCAACGCGGCCGTGGGCGCGACGCGAGCCGTGGTCGACGCCGGTTGGGTTCCGTACGCGATGCAGATCGGCCAGACCGGCAAGACCGTGAAGCCGAAGGTCTATCTGGCGGTCGGGATCTCGGGCGCGACGCAGCACATCGTCGGGATGAAATCGTCGGACCGGATCATCGCGATCAACAAGGACGCCGACGCGCCGATCTTCTCGCTGGCGGACCTCGGGATCGTGGGCGACGCGCTGAAGGTCGTGCCGAAGCTCACCGAAGAGGTGAAATCCCGCAAGGGGTAGATAGCGCACGGCCGCGTCCTGCCGCGCGGATGCTGACGGCGGCGTCAGCCAGGACGTAGCCTGTAGATCATGGATCCCTGTCCGGTGCTCGTCGGCCGGCAGCGGGAGCTGTCGGCGCTTCGGGATCTCCTCGATGCCGGGGGCGGCGTCGCGATCGTCTCCGGCGAGGCCGGGATCGGAAAGTCGCGCCTCGTCCGCGAGTTCGCCACCGAGGCTTCGCAGCGGGGTGGGGGTCGCATCGTGCTTTGGGCGCGGCCCGAGGAAGTCGCGCAGCCGGGCCCGTACGCGCTGATCGTCGATCTGTTGGAGTCGATCGCCGAGCGCGGCGGCGCCTCGGTGAAGACCGAAGCCCACACGCTCGTCTCCGAGCTAACGCGCACCGACGCCGACGGCCAGCGGCCTGCCCCGGCCCCCCGCGCCGTCGCCGCCGAGGTTCGCGGCCTCGTCGCCCAGCTCGGCAAACCGCCGTTGATCGTTCTCGAGGACCTTCACTGGGCGGACGAGCAATCCCATTCTGTTGTGCTTCAGCTTGCACGGGCCGCCAAGGACGACAAGCACATCGTCGTCGCCACTCTGCGTCCCGAGCGCGGGAAATCCGAGGCCTCGCTCTCACGGTTGAAAGACTCGCTGGCACGCGACCGCGTAGGGGTAGATGTTGCGCTGCATCCGCTCACAGCGGAGGACATGGCGCAGATGCTGGAGCTGATGTGGAACCGCGTCCCGACAGAGGGCGAGCTCGCCGAGTTGGTGCGGCTCGGGGAGGGCGTGCCGTTCTTCATCGAGGAACTCGCGACGAGCCGGCCGGACGGCGAACGGGTTCGCGTTCCGAGGAGCATCGAACAGTCGGTGGGCGCGCGCCTCGCCGACCTCGGGGATGAGGCCGCGCGACTTCTGAGTGCAGCGAGCCTCGTCACCGGCGCGCTGGATGTCGCGGTACTTGCTGTGGCATGCGACGTGCCCGAGGGTCGGGTTGCGGATCACCTGTCCGCCGCCGCGCGAGCGGGCTTGCTCGAGGATCTCGAAGATCGCCTGGTTTTCCGCCACTCACTCGTTCGAGAAGCGATCGCGGAGAGCCTCGTTTCCGTAGAGGCCGCCCAGACCCACGGTCGTCTAGCCGCTGCGATCGAGAAGGTGCATGCCGGCGAGCTCGACCCATTCGCTGGAGCGCTGGCCGCGCACTATCAAGCCGCCGGCGAGAAGCGGTCTGCAGTCGAGTACGGCATCCGCGCGGGCGAGCGAGCGTTGGCGTTCGCGGCCACGGAGGAAGCGCGGACCGCCTTCAAGAAGGCGCTCGGCCTCGACGCCAACGCGGTCGGAGCAATGCGCGGGTTGGCGGAGGTCGAGTTTCGGGATGCGAACGAGGCAGAAGCCGCGACTCTCTTCCGTCAGGCAGCCGAGAAACTGAAGAGCGAGGGAAGGGACTTGGAGGCCGCGCAAGTGTTGAGTCGGCTCGCCTGGGCACTTCAAGGGCAGGTGGATCCGTCGAGTGTTCTCGGAGTCCTCGACGAAGCCCTGGAGCTGTTGTCCGCTGCGGATCCGAATCACAGCGAGAGCGCTCGACTCCTTGTCCAAAAGGGAAGTATCCAGTGCTTCCTTCAGAACGAAACAGCCGAGGCGCGACCAACTCTTCTTCGCGCACTGGAAATGGCTCAAGCAGCCGGAGATGTAACCCTTGAAGCTGAGGCACTTGATGGATTAGCGCAGGCCGATGAGTTAGATGGAGATCTGGCTCATGCGCTAACGCTGAGCCACCATGCCGTTGAGGCAGCCAAGCGTTCCGGTGTGGCAGAAGTGATAGGTAGGACCCACAACAATCATGCGCTCAAACTAGCTGTCGCGGGAAGGCCGGCAGAAGCTCTCGCAGTTCTTGGCGACGGCAGAGCGTTCTTGCAGAAAGCCTATGGGCGTGCAGCTCTCGGGGCGCTGGATGTAAGCCAGGCGTGGGTTTCGTGGTTAATGGGACTGCCCAATGAGGTAGCCCAACTTACCGCAATGGGTCGCGTGGCTTGGCAGCGGTGGCGCGGTTACGCATGGTTGCTTGAAACATGGAGCGCATTGGAGCGGGGGGAACACCTGCGCGCCGAAGCCGCTTTGTCCCAAGCGTGGACTTCTCTAGGTGGCGTGAGGCAGAGAGACCATCTCCTAATGACAGCTGAGAACTTGACGCGCGATTCCAGCTCGGCCGTGTTCTCAGAAATCCTCTATTTATTGAGTCAAGGGAGTGCGCGGGAAGCGGTAGACGCTGCGCGAGTTCTGGTTGATTACGCAAGGAGGGAGGCTGACCGCTTCGACTTGGGTCTGATGCTTGCCCTGAAGGCAAGAGCCGAAGCTACTGCTGACGCATCATCGTCTGCGCTTGCCACGCTGGACGAGTTGCGGAACATTCTTAGCGGTTACGCATACCCCTATCTGGAAGCCCTCGAACATGAGGTCCGCGCTTTGGTCGCGACATCGGCCAAGCGGTCCAACGAGGCATTATCACAACTCACGCTGGCGGTTGATTTGTTTGAGGCCTGCAATAACGTCGGTGACAGGGCGCGCTGCGAAAGACTTCTAAGTGAAGCGATTCTCGCTCAAGGGGAAGTCGACTCGAAGTCCGAGGCTAAGGAGCATCTTAAGCGCGCGCGGTCACTGGCCGAAATGTCGGGCGGAATGGTGGAATTGAATCGCGTTGACGCGCTGGGCCGGCAGCTCGGCCTGCGTCTTCGATCTGGCAGAACGCGTGGACGACCGTCCGTAGAAAAGGGGCAGCTCTCCCCGCGTGAATTAGAAGTGGCCGCTCTGGTCGCGGAGGGGGAGACGAATGCGAGCATTGCAGGTCGCCTTTTCCTCTCAGATCGGACAGTTCAGGATCACATCACCCACGCGCTGAAGAAGCTCAACGTCTCGAGCCGCGCCGCACTCGCTAGCTGGGCTGCCCGAAATGGTCTCGTTTAGTTGCGAATGACCGTGCAATAAATCGGCGACGTTCGAGACCCTCGTCACACGTGTCCAGATAGCTCGTTGGAGCTACTAGAAACACTCCCTGTGTCCTATCTACCTCGTTGAGTGTTCGAGCCGATACAAGGGGCGCGAGAAACAAAAGGCTTTTCGAGGAGGATGTCATGAAGAAGGCTCGGATCCTGCTTACGGCCCTGACGAGCATTGCTCTCGTCTCCGCATTCGGCGCGAATACTGCGCTCGGAGTTCTGCAGGCCCTTCGCCCGAACTGGTAAGTTGAACAACAAGGTCCCTCGCGCTCCCCATCGAGAAGGGACGCGTGAGGGACCTTACGCACGGTTGGTGGGTTTGTAGGGTCTCTACCAATTCGGCTTGAGGCGCGGAATAGCTTCCGCGATCCCGGAACCCAGGACAACGAGCGCGAGCGTCGAGATTGCGACCAGAGCCGTGCGGATCTTCTTCATGAAACTCTCCTTTCCGGCGGGACGATGTCGGAATTGAAGCGTTTGCTGCCCGAACCTCACCCCTGGAAGCCGCCTTCACCAATGCGGCTTCAACCGAAGGCCGGCCTCGGCCATCGCGGAGCTCAGCAGCACCATCGCCAGGCTCAGTGCCGCGATCAGCATCGAACGAAACCTCATTCGGATCCCTCCTTTCGTGACAAGTGGGGTGCACCGCCGTGGGGACGGCGGTGCACCCGGACTCGAGTTGGCGGGGGACCAACCGGGGGGTCTTGGGGTCAACCGATCAGATCCTTCAGCTCTTCGATGTAGGTGAGCTGGCCGCGCAGCTTCTCGATCTCGGTCAGCGGGAAACGGCGATGCCCGCCGAGCGTCGCGAGGTACGGCAGCCGGCCTTCCTTCGCCCACCTGGATACGGTCTTGGGGGAGACGTGGAGCAGACGGGCAACCTCCGACGTCCTCAGATAGACCGGTCGGGGCATATGAACCTCCTCTCGCCAGGGGAACTGCTTGCTCCACCACCGGGGCCCCACGTTTTTCCACCCCCTCTCCTCTGATCGCGGCTCTCGCGAGCCGTCCCGATACTCGCGCACCCGTAAGCGCGCTCGTAACCGGAGAAAGTCGTAGAAAAGTCATTTGCCGGGCTTCTCTGAGGGCTGAGGATCCGTCTGTTTCCCGCGAGTCGGTCGAACGGAGCGCGCAGCGACCGGCGGATATGTTCGTGCGGGGCGCGGTACGAGCGAGCCCGCGGCCCGTTCTCGCACGGCTTCGCGCTCGAGAATCAGCTCCTCCGCAGCCAGCACGCCGACGCTGATGGCGAAGGGCACCAGCTCCGTCCGTCGCGACACCCCGGCCTTGGCCATGATGTTCTCGAGGTGCTTCTTCACGGTCGCGACGCTGATCACCAACTCGTCGGCGACTCCCTGGTTCGACCGGCCGAGCACAACCCACCGCAAGATCTCCGACTCTCGAGCCGTGAGCTGGCCGGGCAGCGAAGACCGCGGCCGGCCTTTCCTCGGCGTCCTCATCGCATCCAGTCGTGCGGACATCCGTTCCGCCATGCGACTCGCGCCCAGCCGCTGGTAGCCGGCAAGCGCCTCGCTCGCTCGTGCCTCGGCGCCGTTTCTGTCGCCGAGCGCGATGAGCGCTTGCGAGGTCACGTCGCACACATGGGCATGCTCGAGCACGATTTCGGTCGGTCGCTCGAGCCATGGTCGCAGCCGGCCGAGTGCCCGCTGCGGGTCGTCACAAGCCATGTCTATCTGGGCGTCGCAACGATCGATCGCCACGGCCCAGAACGGAGCCCCCGGCAGGTGAGTGCGTGCACGATCCAGAGCGGTCCGAGCGCGGACCGGATCGCCGGCGAGGAGACAGGCGCGCGCGAAGACCGTGAACGAGTAGCTCATCTCTCGTTCCTCGGTCTCGGGCCCGTCGATGGTGAGGATGTGGGCGAGCATCCCCGCCGCCTCATCGTGCATGTCGTTCTCCATGAGCGCCGCCGCCAGGGCATCGCTCGTGGCGATCACATCTGCTGGGTTGCCCAGCCGGAGAGCCAACCGATGCCCGCGCGTAGCTCGGTCGAAGGCTTTGGCGAGATCTCCTCGCCAGGCCGCGAGCCGACCCCCGATCCCAGATATGGAGCACTCGGTGTAGATATCCCCCGAGGCAACGGCGATCGCGAGCGTCTGCTCAACCATCGCCTCGGCCTCTTCCCAGCGACCGAGCAGTCCGAACAGCCAGGCGAGATTGCCGCGGAGGTAGCTTGCGTATTCGTCGTCGGTGCAGGTCGCGAGGGCCGACGCCATGAGTCTTGTGCCTTCGGCGATCGATCCCCGGATGAGCGCCACCATGCCGAGATGGCCGACGGCCTTGGAATGATTCGACGTGTTGACGCTCTCTTCTGCCAGCGAGCGAAAGATCAGTTCGGCCTCATCGAGGCGACGGAGCATCCCATTGAAAGCACCGATCGCATGACGGATGTCGAACACCTCGTCTCGAGCGGCGAGTGGTAGAGCCTGATCCAGGTCGGCGAAGGCGAGCTCGGGGGTGCCGACGACCCGAAAAGCCCGGGCGCGGCCGAGGAAGAGGCGTGCCCGGCTTTCTGCGTCCGACTCCAATTCCAGTGCATAGGTGAATAGACCGATCGCTCGCTGCGGGTCGGTGTTGATCGCAGCCGTCGCTTGTCCACGAAGGGCTCGGGCGAGCTCTCGAGGATCGTCGGCGGCCTCAGCGAGATGGCCGTACCAAACTGCCGCTTCCTCATAGCTCCCCGCGGCCTCCGCTTCCTCCGCGGCTGCGGTGAGGACGACGCGCAGATCAGACGGCGGAGTCAGCGCGCGAACCGCATGATGAGCAAGCTCGGCGGCCGAGGTCGTCCGTCCTGTATCGCCTCGCCGTCGAAGCTCGGCGAAGATCCTTCCGTGGAGCAAGGAACGTCCCGACGTTCCTTCCTCATCGAGTAGTGCGGTTCCGTATAACGGGTGAGCAAGCCGGTACCGAGGAGAAGGGTGCGGATCGAACGCGACGAGTCCGTCATCGATCAGCTGATCGACGACCTGAACGAGCCGCGAGCCTCCCACGTCACCAACCGCGGATAACTCATCGAAATCGGCGTCGCGTCCGATCGCAGCGAGCGAGCGAGCGACGGCGAGTGCGTCCGTATCGATGCGAGCCAGTCGTGCGGTGATCATCTCCCTGAGCGACCGCGGTTGAGCGGGAGCGGCGTCCTGATCGACCCCCCAGAACCCTCCCGTGAGGACGAGCGCGCCGCCGGTGCGCCATCCCTGAAGCGTCTCGACGATGAACAGCGGATTCCCGAACGTTCGCGAATAGAGAGCGTCGACCAGAGAGGGCAGGACATCTGCCCCGAGGATCGCCTCGGCCAAGGAAGCGACTGCTGACGCCTCGAGCCCGCGAACCTCCAGGTGCTCTACCCATAGATCCGCGCTCGGCTCGGGGAGCGACGCAGCCGCTTCCTCGCCGAGACCGTGCAGACGCGCCGACGCTACGAGACACACTTGGGTCTCCAGGACTCGTAGGGCAGCGATGAGGAGCTCAACACCTTCCGGCGGCGTCCAGTGGTAGTCGTCGATGAAAACCGCGAGGGGACCGGCCCGCCCAACCTCCTCGAGCGCGTCCGCGATCTGGGGAACGTCGACCGCGTACGTGTCGATCGAGCCGTTTCCGGTAAGCGTTGCGACGACACGCCCGAGCCGGTCCGGCACCGGGAACCCCCGATGGATGCACGCGGTGGCGAATCCCTCGAGCAGTTGACCAAGGGGATACCGCGGAGGAAGGCCGGCCGCCGCGGGCACGCGCACCGATGCGGTGATACATGCGCGTCGTTCGGCGCGATCCCGCGTCCATCGAAGAAGTGTGGTCTTGCCGATACCCGGGGCGCCCAGAAGTACGACGGCACGTTTGGCGCCGGCCACGGTGTCGTCGATCAGTTGCGCCAGCCGCGTCGCCTCGACTTCGCGCCCGATCGGCAGTTCGGGCAGCGCGCGCGGCGCCACATTCATGGAGCGCAATCGTCGACCGAAAGGGGAGTGAAGTCCAGAACGACATGAAACGCCCGATCCGGCCAGGCGCCGCGATCCGCTTGAGCCGGTCGACGAGCGTTACCGACGTATCATCCAGGCCGTGGCGGACAAGGATTACTCGGGCACGCCGCTTTGGAAGAAGCTCGGCATCAAAGATGGTGGGAGCGTCGCGATCGTTCGCGCGCCCGAGGATGTCTCGATCGCGATCCCGCCCGGCGCCCAACGCCTCGCCAAGCCGGTCAAGAACACCGACGTCATCCTGCTTTTCGCGACCCGCCTGAAAAGCCTCGAGACGTCCTTCGTTTCCACCAAGCCCAAGCTCGCCTCAAACGGCGGCCTGTGGGTGGCCTACCCCAAGCAGTCCTCGAGCCTCGCTACCGACCTCACATTCGAGAACGTGCAGGCGGTCGGCCTGGACGCCGGCATGGTCGATAACAAGAGCTGTGCGATCGACGGGAACTGGTCGGCCGTCCGATTCGTCTACCGGCTGAAAGACCGCCCGCCGTAGGACCCGGGCGGACTACAGGAAACTACCCGGAAGGGCTATCCACATTTGTCAGGCGAACCGGCATGCTTCGGGCACGGACCACGAGCCCGGGGAAAGGGTAGCGGTGGACACCATCGTCAAGACCACCTGCGGACGCTGCGGCGACATCGAGCTGGCACCCTCACAACTCGAACTCCGCATCTGCTCCACGCCAGACCGTTCCGTCTACGCATTCACCTGCCCCTCCTGCGCGACCTCGGTGATCAAGCCGGCCGCAGACCCGAGGATCATCACGCTCCTGCGATCGGTCGGCGTTCAGAGCGTCGGCTGGGTGATCCCCGCAGAGGTCGACGAGCCCCGCGAAGGTCCCACGCTCACGAGCGACGACCTGATCGACCTGATGCTCTCGCTCGAGGAGCCGGACTGGTTCGACCGGCTCGCCGCGCAGAGCACCTCGCGCTAACCGCCCGGCTCTTCCCCAGCCGGGCCCCAAGCGCGCCCCAGTCGCGCCCGGGATCCGGCCTCTCTTCTTCGGTCGCTCACACACCCATCGCCTCACCACTCGTCGGGTCGACCCGTGCGGCGTCCATCCCCAACAGCACGAGCATGATCGACATCGTGCGCGCCTCGGCCACCGGTGGTTTCGGCACCGGCTTGGGCTTCGGCGGGGCAGCGGCCGGCTTCGGCTTCGCCGTCACCTTCGGCTTCGGTGCCGATCCCGAGGGGCGGCCGGCGAACACCATCGTGACGTAGATGGTTCCCTCCTCCATCACGGCCCCGACCCCGATCTGGTTGTAATCCTTGTCGAGGACGTTGGCCTTGTGGCCGGGCGAGTCCATGAACGCGTTATGGAGCGAGTCGCAGCCCGGCCCCATCCCGACGTTCTCGCCGAGGGCCCACCAGTTGCCGCCGACCTCGTTCTTCAGATTGCCGTTGTGGTAGATGGTTCCATCCGCGGCCATGTCTTTGCTGTGATTGCGCGCCACGGAAGTCAGGTCGCCCTTGGCCACCAGCTTCGAACGACCGACGTTGGCCCGCTCGGCGTTGATCTTGTTGAAGAAACAGGTCTCGGTCCCCGATAGGGCACCTGCCTGTGGCGCCGCGACGAAGACGAGCCCGCCGCTCAGACATGCGACGAGCGCGAGTGATGCGGATCGTTTGAGCACCTGTTCGGCCTCCCAATGGTCCGAAACAGACAGCCCGCCCTCCGCGAACCTCCCAGCGACGAGCTGGGATCGATCGGGAGTGACGGGCTTTGTGTCCGTCCCTCCCCTTTCGGTAACCCGGCCGACCCCGGTGGATGGGGGTCCCATGGGCTTTGCGTCCCCGCCTCGCGACGGGTTTGCCCTTGTCGTAGGGAGAGCGACTGCCTATTCAGCGATCAACGTAGGTTTCGCGTCTCTCGAGCCCCCCTTCCGCACGCGAGGATGACACCATGAGGGCGAGACCAACGACTTGCCTCGCTGGACTCGAAACGATGCCGGCGACATGCTCGTGCCTCGGACGGTCAACGGTGTTAGGCCGGCGACGGCGAGAACGCTCGGCGCGAAGGGGATCAGGGGTCGCGGCCACGAAGAGGCCGTACATGATCGGTCTCACGACGCGTCTCCGCACGATTACACCTCGAGATCAGCGGTTATGGATGACGCCTCTTAACCAACGGATCAGCTGCTCGGGATCGAAGGGCTTGGTCACGTACAGATCGCACCCGGCCTT
Organism: Actinomycetota bacterium; assembly: GCA_040905475.1. Taxonomy (NCBI): domain Bacteria; kingdom Bacillati; phylum Actinomycetota; species Actinomycetota bacterium. Next base: position 37,415 of record JBBDRM010000026.1, on the reverse strand, counting down.
CCAACCCTCCCAGGTCGATCCGACGTCGGTCTTTGCGGTGAGCATCACCACCGGAAGGTCCCGCGTCGGTGGATTGTCCCTGATCTCTCGCATGATGGAGATGCCGTCCTTGCCGGGGAGCGTCACGTCGAGCAGCGCTGCGTCGAAGCTTCCGGACTCCAGAACGTGCATGGCCTGTCGGCCGTCCCGAACGACTGTGACGTCGTACCCTTCCATCGCGAGGAGTCGCTTCAGCAACGTGGCGATCGCGTCGTCGTCCTCGAGCACTGCCACCTTCCCGCCCATGGTCGTTCCTCCTCAACGCGTCGCCTTAATCATCGAGCGCCAGACCCACCCCGTTGTCGCCGATCGCTTGAAGGATCTCGGTCGCCTTAGCGAGTTCCCCGAACACGTCCGTCTGCGTGATCTCGAGCGTCAGCCGGCCGGCGTCGATGTGGTGCGCCCGCAGCGCGCGATCGATGTGCCCGCCCAGCTCCTCGGTTACAGCCGACGGTGCGACGTTCACGGCTACTCCGACCGGGAGACCCTGGTCGCGGAATGCCGCGCACTGGGCGACCGCCTCGCTGAGCACGAGGTCCGTCAGGCGGCCTATCAGCGTCGTTCGTTCGATGAGCGGAAGGAATGCATCCGGCGCGATGCGGCCGCGCGAGGAATGTTGCCAGCGGACCAATGCTTCCACGCTTTCGATACGACCGGTGCGGAGATTCACTTTCGGCTGGTACTCGAGGAAGAACTCTCGGCGTAGGACCGCCTCTCGTATATCGATGTATGTGATGTCCCCGACGGCGCGCTCGGGAAAGATCAGTGGCCGCATGCCCCTCATCGTTGAACCTCCCGATCGGCGAACGAGCCCGTGGACCCTGCGTCGGGAGTTCTGGAGCGGCGGCGCTCCGGTAGGGAGACGTGCACCCATCGGGCAAGCGCGCTCCGTGGTGGTGCTACCACTCCGAGAATACAACAAACATCAAATCAAGCAATGAGAAATTTCGTCATTCAGAACGTGCGAATGAATCATCAGTCATGTTCAGTCCGAAAGGACCCGATTCCTCCTCTCGGAGCGATCGCTGCCTTCAGTTGCGACCGGATCTAGCCGAAGGGGCAATGGGACACCTCGGACGCGACCGAGGGGAGAGTTGGTGCCACGAGAAGCCGGCGTTTTCGCATACGCCGACCGGCCACAGGAACGCTTCTTGCTCGCGGCGATCGCCGCGCTGCTGGTTGCTGGGCTCGCAGCGGCGCTGTTCATCCCCGGCGGTCTCGACCTGCAGTCGGCCGCCCTCGAGGCCGGCTCGCTTCTGGCACCGCCGTCGGATGGTTCGTTCAACGACGCGTTCGGTCGTCCGGCGGCCCCAACCATCGATATCCCCGGTGTTTCCGGCGAGGTGAAGGATCCTGCTGGGGGCGGCCCGTCACCGGAGACACCGGGGAACAACCCACCACCGCCCGTCCCTGTCCCCGAGGAACCGCCCGGCGACGAAGAAGGACTCCTGGGGTTCCTGCCGGACCTGCCGATCCTTCCGCCGCCGCCGATCGTCGGTTCCTTCCCGGTGCGGCCCAGGTGGTTGTTGTGAGTGATCCGTCATCGCGTCCATTCGCCGTCGCCTTGTTCGCTGCGGTGATCGCGTTTGGGTCGGCGTCACTCGCGTCGAAGGCGCCGGCGACCGGGACGAGCTGCGACGGCGCGTTCGTCACCGACATCCGCGGGGGCGTGCCCGTGTGCGTGCACGCCTCCGAGCGCCCGCCGGCCGGGGTCGACCTACGGCGCCGGCCGACCATCGACGAACTGAGGGAGCGTCGTTACGGCAAGAGCAAGCGAGCGCCGGAGGTAGAGGCCACCGAGTCCGGGCAGAGCTTCTCCACAGCCGCAAACTCGGTGGCGTGTGTCGGCGACGGCTCCGCCGGCAACCGGGTTCAGGCGATCTACGCCCGCGCGTCCAACGTGCCGGATCGATTCAGTTCGGTCGTGGGGCTCATCCGCCAGTACGCCGCCGACGCCGACTATCAGATCAACCTCAGCGCCGGGCAGTCGGGGGAGGGCCGCCGCGTTCGCTTCGTGACGGAGTCCTGCGTCCTGTCGGTCGCCTCCGTCACGCTGAGCGCCGCCGGTGACGACTCGTTCTCCGCCACGCGCTCCGAGATGGTGGCCAAGGGCTTCAACAGGAGCGACCGCAAGTACCTGATCTGGATGGATGCATCGGTCGGGATCTGCGGGTTGGGGGAGCTGTACGGGGACGACCGAGCCACCGACGACAACTACAACAACGGCGGCCCGTCCTACGCGCGTGTGGACGCCCCCTGCTGGGCGTACGCGGAGGCTCATGAGCTACTGCACACCCTCGGTGCCGTTCAAGGATCGGCACCCAACTCGAGCGGGGCCGGACATTGCATCGATGAGAACGACACCATGTGCTACACGGACAGTTCCGGAAGCGCGATGACGAGCTCGTGTCCCTCGCTGCCCTCCTGGCAGGTGGATTGCAGCCTCGACGACTACTTCAACGCGTCATCTTCGGCAACCGGCTATCTCGCGACCCATTGGAACGTTGCGAGATCCAGCTTCCTCGAGGGAGCCCCCCCGCCGCCGCCGCCTCCGGCGATCTCGGTGGTCGCACCGGCCGCGTTCTACGCAGGCAACGCGGTCGCTGTGAGCGCGTCGGTCGTCATCCCCGCGGGCCGGACCTATTCGATCGCTTGGTCGTCGAGTAGGACCGACTGCAAGTTCTTCGTCGGAAGCGGGGCGACGAACACCTTCTACTGTCCCGCGACCTCTGCCGGGGCCGGTCAGGTGACGGCCGTGGTGACCGACTCACTCGGGATGTCGAGCAGCGCATCACGCACGTACAAGCTGCTGATCCCTTCGAAGCGGCGAACGACCGTTGCGACGGTGGGTCTCTCGAAGAAGACCATCTCCAAGGGAAAGTCGGCAAAGCTCACCGGAAAGCTGGTCGCCAAGAGCAACGGAAAGGCGATCATCGGGATGAAGGTGAGCGTGTACTACCGGCGCGCCGGCTCCTCCGTCTGGAAGGTAGCGGCCACACGCACGACGGGGAAAACGGGCAAGTTCACGCTCACCGTGAAGCCCTCCAAGACGACGTATTACATGCTCGTCTCGTGGTACACGAAGACGTGGAAGTCGGATCAGAGCAGCGCGAAGAAACTTGCCGTGAAGTAGGCGCGTTTGCCGTACGCGGCGGAAGCCGACACCATATGCGCCTATGCCTCGGATCGAAGGACACGGCGGCGACCTGATCGCCGAGACGCTGCGGACTCACTCCATCGACCGGATCTTCACCTTGTCCGGCGGCCACATCTTCCCGGTCTTCGACGGACTCCATACGCGCGACATGCGCATCATCGACACCCGCCATGAGCAAGCGGCTGCGTTCGCCGCCGAGGCGCACGGCAAGCTGGCTCGTGTCCCCGGCGTTGCGGCGCTGACGGCCGGGCCCGGCGTGACCAACGGCATGAGCGCGATCACATCGGCTCACTTCAACGGATCGCCGATGCTGGTGCTCGGCGGCCGGGCGCCCGAACTGCGGTGGGGGCAAGGGAGCCTGCAGGAGATGGACCACCTGCCGCTCGTCCGCACGATCACCAAGTTCGCCGAGACCGTCTTCGAGCCCGGCGCGATCGCCGAGCGAACCGCGGCCGCGCTCGCGGCGGCCTCGATGCCGCACCGCGGCCCGGCGTTCCTCGACTTCCCGATGGACATCCTGTTCAGCCGCGCCGAGGCCGAGATCCCCGGCCCCGCGCCCTATCCGGTCACGATGTCGATCGACGACCAGGAGTCTGCGGCGCGTGCGCTCGCTACGGCCGAACGCCCCGTGTTGCTCATCGGGTCCGACGTGTGGGCCGGCAACGCCGAGAAGGCGGCGCGGATGCTCGTGGAGACCCAGCGCCTCCCGGCGTTCATGAACGGCATGGGACGCGGCGTGCTGCCGGCCGATCACGAGCTGGCGTTCTCGAACGCGCGCGGCCACGCCTTCGGGCGTGCCGATCTGGTGATCGTCGCCGGGACGGCGCTCGACTTCCGGCTCGGGTTCGGGAACTTCGGTTCGGCCGGCGTCATGCACCTGACCGACGACCCGCGGACCGTCGCGAAGCACGTCTCGCTCGTGGCCGGCGTCGGCGGCCCATTGACTCCGATCCTGGAGGCGCTCTCCGGCGCGCCGGCGCGCGATCGCGAGGACTGGGTGAGCGAGCTCCGCGCGACCGAGACCTCCAAGCGCGCCGCCTTCGAGGGCGAGCTAAGCGACGGCCGGGCCCCGCTCCACCCGGCACGGGTCTACGGAGAGCTGCGGCCGCGCCTCGCGCGCGACGGGATCGTGATCTGCGACGGCGGGGACTTCGCGTCCTACGCCGGCAAGTTCGTCGACGTGTACGAGTCCGGCGGCTGGCTCGACCCCGGCCCGTACGGCTGCCTCGGCACCGCGCCCGGCTACGCGCTCGCGGCGGGGCTGCTTCATCCGGACCGGCAGGTCGTGGTGCTGCTCGGCGACGGCGCGGCCGGGTTCGGTATGGGGGACTGGGACACGCTGGTTCGGTTCGGCGTCAACGTGACGATGGTGTGCGGGAACAACGGCATCTGGGGCCTTGAGAAGCACCCGATGCAGTTCGTCTACGGCTACGACGTCGCCGCCGAGCTCCGGCCAGAAACGCGCTACGACGAAGTCATGTCGGCGCTCGGTGGTCACGGCGAGCTGGTGCGAACACCGGATGAGCTCGGTCCTGCTTTGGATCGTGCGCTCGCGACGCCGGGCCCGAGCCTGGTGAACGTGCTCACGGATCCTTCGGTGGCGTACCCGCGCAGCTCGAATCTCGCTTAAGGCCGAGGGCTAGCCCAAGAGGGTGCGCGCCTGATCCCGCTCGCGCGCCGCGCCCAGCCGCTCGAACGTGTCAAAAGCTCCGCGCAGGAGTTCGGCAGCTTCGTCTCGGCGCCTGAGCGCGAGCAAGGTCTCCCCTAGCGCGAGCTCGGCCCGCGCGACGTCCCAGGCAGCACCCAGCCGCGCGAACCCTTCGATCGCAGACCGAAACAGCTCCACAGCCCGCTCGAGGTCCCCCGAGTGCACCGCCAGCCGTCCCTCCATCACGTCCACCGCCGGCGGCAGCGCCTCGAACCCGCCTCGCTCCGCGTATGCCCGGAGGTCGCGTGCTCGCTCGGGGATCTCTTCCCATCGCCCGGCGGCGGGCAGCGCCTCACAGACAGCTTCGTAGTACACCGAATGCAGCCCGCTCCACCGCTTCACCGTCTGGGCGTACTCGGCGATCGCCATCGCCCGGTCGATGTCGCCGCGACGGATGAAAAGCGGAGCGAGCCAGGGACTCCACGCAACGAGATCCTTTTCGTCGTGCTCGGTCTCGAGAACTCGTAGTCTCGAGATGATCGCGTCGGCGGCGGCGCTGTTCCCTTGGACCTCATGGATGAGCGCAGCCGCGGCGAACGCGCGCGAAGCGAAGTACGGCGGGGTGGAGCGGCGTTCACCGAGGAGGTCCTCTATGCGCCGGAGGTCCGCGAGGGCTTCGTCCCATTCACCCAGGCGGAATCGCGCGAGCACGGTCCACGATAGGACGTGAACCGCGACGCCGGGCGCGTCGGATTCGGTCACAGCGATGCGTTCGTCGTTCGCGGTCGCCGCGTTCCTGAATCGACCCATGATGAAGTCGACCCATGCCACCATCGCGTGGATGTCGCCGACCTCCCACGGATCGCCGAGCTGAGAAGTCAATCGCAACCGGCGACGATGGATCTCCTCGGCCTCGCGATAGAGGCCCTGCATCATCGGCGCCGATCCTGCTCCGTCCAGAGCCGCGGACTCGAGGCGGGGATCCCCGAGGCGGCGCGCCATCTCCGCCGCGCGCAGTCCGTCGGCCTTCGCGGTCGAGTACTCCTCGTCGTTCTCGGGGGGGAATGCGTACGGCCAGAACGACTTGCCGATCAGGATACGGATCAGCTCCGGGGAGTCCTCGCCGAGATGCGACGCGGCTTCCATTCCGATGTCGATGTACTTGCGAACCTCGTGCTCGGGAGTCACGCGCGTCATGGATCCCGGGTATCGCAGCGGGGTCTCCAGCGCCCACGCGCAGAACTCCGCGATGCGGCGATGGTCGTCGGGAGCCGCCGCCACCACCTCATCGACGGCCTGGCAAAGCGTCCGCCACGCGTCCTGCCCTCGATAGTTGTATTGGTAGGCGAGTCCGAGCAGCTCAAGAGCCTCCGCACGCTCGATACCGTCGGACGCGAGCGCGAGCGCTTCCTCCGCGTACCGCTGGCTCCGCTCGATGACGTAGCGATCCTTCGCGACGTCCGAAGCGAGGAGGAGGTAACGCACGGCGTTCGCGCGAAGCGGCTCCGCGTCGACCGCGTCGAGACGAGCGGCACCCTTCACCGCCTCCCCGAAGTGGTAGGCGAGAAGCTCCGCGAACTCACGGCGCCGTTCGCCGGCGGTTTCCTCCAGCCACACTGCCACCGTGGCATGCGCCGCGGCGCGATCGCGCCTCGGCAGGCCTTCGTACGAGACGTCGCGCGTGAGAACGTGCTTGAAGATGTACTCGCGGTCACCGCCGATCGAGGACGACAGGCGAGCGCGGATCAGCTCGCGGGACTCCAGGCCGTCGAGCACCTCGTCGATGTCGTCGACTTCGTCGCCGACGAGCCTGCGCAGTGGCCCGGTCCAGAAGATGCGACCGACGACCGCTGCGCTCTGGGCCACGCGTTTCTCCTGCAGCGACAACAGGTCGATCCGGGCGGCGAGCACACCTTGCACCGTGTCGGGGATGACGACTTCGCCGCACTCGGCGGTGCCCTTCCAGCGGCCTTCTTCGTGGACGATCATCCCCTCGTCGATCAGATGCCGCACGATCTCCTCGAGGAAGAACGGGTTGCCCTCCGCTCGCTCAAGGATGCGCTCGTTCACGTCGCGCGGGAGATCCTCTACCGACAGAAGGAACTCGATGAGGCGGCCCGCTTCGTCGAGCGACAACGGATCCAAGAAGATCGACGAGAAGTTCCGCCGTCCGCCGCCCCACGCCGGCCGGCGCTCCGTGAGCTCCGGACGCGCCGGACAGATCAGCAGGACCGGTCCCTGTATCCGGTCGGCGAGCTCCTCGAGGAGATCGAGCAGCGCCGAGTCCGCCCAGTGTATGTCCTCGATCAACGCAACGACCGGGCGATCCAGGGCCAGTCCCGAGAACAGCGAGCGCCAGGCGGAGTGCGTCTCGACCCGGACCTGACGTGGTGACAGCTCACGGAAAGAAACGGCCGGGTCCTCGACCCCGACCGTGTACGCAAGTGCGGCCGTCGAACGGGCCGGCTCGGCGGCGACCTCCGGCGTGAGCAGCTCGCGCCCGAGCTTACGGATCTTCTCGACGACGAGGTCGGGTGGGTCGGTATCGAGGACGCCGGCGAGGCCCTTGAGGATTTCGGCCAGCGGCCAGTACGTGACGCCTTCGCCGTACGGAAGGCAGCGCCCGGAGACGATCAGAGGAGCATGCGCCCCGGACTCGATCCCCTGGAGGAACTCCGACGTGAGGCGGCTCTTCCCGACACCGGCGTCGCCGTAGACCGTGGCGAGGTGCGGCCGCTTCTCGTCCGCGACTCGCTTGAACAACGACGCAAGGAGCTCCATCTCGGAGTCCCGACCGACGAGCGGCGCGCGCAGGCCGGGGATGCCTCGCTCGGTTGCCGCGCGTTGATCGCCGACGAGCCGCAGTGCGCGGACTGCCTGCCCTTTACCTTTCAGCGCGAGTGGTCCAACCTCAGCGAACGTGAAGCCGCGGGTCGCCCGGGCGACGCGTTCGGCCACCAGGACTTCTCCGGGCTCGGCGTTCTGCTCGAGCCGGGCCGCGACGCTCACTGCGTCGCCGGTGACAAGGCCCATCCCGCGTGAAGGGTCGGCGATCGCCATGACCTCGCCCGAGTTAACGCCGATCCGCATCTCGAGCGCGACGTCGTGTGACGCGCGCAGCGACTCGTTCAGGGCCTTGAGGCGCTCGCGCATCCCAAGTGCGGCCCGCAGCGCGCGTGCCGGGTCGTCCTCGTGTGCGACCGGAGCCCCGAACACGGCCATGACCGCGTCGCCGATGAACTTCTCGACGGTCCCACCCTCTGCCTCGATCGCCTCGCGCATCGCGACGAAGTAAGCGTCCATGATCTCCTTCAGGCGTTCGGCGTCGAGCTTCTCGCCGAGGACCGTGTAGCCGGTGACGTCGGCGAAGAGCACGGTGACGAGCTTCCGCTCCTCGGCTCGGGCCGGCTCGGCCAGCGTTGCGCCGCACGCCGAGCAGAACCGGGCGTCGTCGGGGGCTTCGGTCCCACAGGAAGGGCAGTTCTTCATGGCTGGCCTCAGTCTACGGACGGGTCGCGGCCTCCCGGCTTCGTCGGGAGGAATGCCCATCGATCCCACAGGCCAGAGTTGGTTAATTCTCCCCATGACTGGCTCGAGCTCCGGTTGTACCGTCGAGCCCAGATAAGAGACAGTAGGACCACGAGGAAGAAGGGGGAGGCCATGGCCGGGACGGGTTTCGCCACCAAGCTGAGCGAGCTGCTGCCGAAGATCAAGGAGCGGCGGGAGGAGATCGAAGAAGGCCGCCGGATGCCGAAAGACCTCGTCGCCGACATGGCCGCGACCGGTATCTGGAAAGCCGGCTTCCCGACCGATCTGGGCGGGGACGGCGCCTCGATCACCGATGGGATGCGGGTCTTCGAGAAGATCGCCGCGGTCGATGGGTCCGCCGGCTGGATCGCCATGATCTGCGGCGGCGGCGCGGACGTCGCCCCGAAGATGACCGAGGAGGGAATCAAGGAGGTCTTCTCCGACCCCTCGATGCCGACGGCGGCCGCGATCCCCCCGAAGGGAATGGCCGTTCCCGTCGATGGTGGGTTCAAGTTCAACGGGACGTGGCCCTTCGCGAGCGGCATCACCCACGTCGACTGGGTGGCCGCCGGATGCGTCATCCTCTACGACGGTCAGCCACGGATGACCCCGATGGGGATCCCGGAGCTCGTGTGGGGCTTCGTGCCGGTGACGGAGATCGAGGTCCAGGACACGTGGTTCGTGAACGGCCTCAAGGGGACCGGGTCGAACGACTTCAGCGGTAAGGACGTCTTCGTCCCGGCGCACCGCACGTTCCACATGTTCGACCCGACGAACTGGAGCCGGCCACAAGACCCCGGCACACGGACCGACATCGCGGGTTTCGCCTCCATGGTGGCGAGCGTCGGACTGGGGATCGCGCGCGGAGCGATCGACGAGCTCATCGAGCTCGCCGGCGGGAAGATGCCGACGATGAGCATGACGAGCCTCGCGAACAAGCCTTCGACACAGATCGAAGTCGCACGTCTGGAGGCGAAGCTCAGCGGCGCGAGGGCGTTCCTCTACGACTCGATGGAGGATCTGTGGGACACGCTGCTCACCGGCGAGAAGTTCACGCCCCGGCAGAATGCCCTTGTGCGGCTCGCTGCGAGCGAGGCGGCGAGAGTCGCCGCGTCCGTCGCCCACCGCGTGAGCACGATCGCCGGCGGGAACTCGCTCTACTTGAAGTCGCCGATCCAGCGGATGCAGCGCGACGCGGATGCGGTCACGCACCACTTCGTGCTGTCGCCGCCGGTGCTCGAAGATGCCGGGCGCGTGCTGCTCGGGCTGGAGCCGACCTCGCCGCTGTTCTAGCGGCCGGTCAGTCGCGGGAGG
>JBBDRM010000026.1:0-27719 GCA_040905475.1 Actinomycetota bacterium | reverse complement strand
GAAGGGCCGCCTTCTTGCGGTTCACGTTCGGGTTGTAGCAAGCGGCCTTCATCCCCAGCATCTGCGGCGGCAGGCACCGATTCGACGACTCGCACAGCGTGTCGCCGTGATCCCCGCCGAGGAGACGCGCGGGCAGCTCGGGCTCAGCGTAGAACGGGCGCCCGATACCGATCATGTCGGCCTCGCCGGCGCCGAGGATCTGCTCGCACTCGTCGAGATGTCTGATCCCGCCGACCGCGAACACCGGGATCGAAACGGCCTTCTTGGCCGCGGTGAAGAACGGGCGATTCCACACCGGCATGAACGGGTACTGCTTCGCGCCGCGCTTGTAGCCCCAACGCAGCACGCGCAGCTTGAACTTCGAGCCGCCGAGCGCTTCCTCGTAGCGCTTCTGGATCGATGCGGTGTCGTCGATCGACGACGGATAGCCGCCGCGGCAGAGCGAACCGTGCGGGAAGACCGAAAGCCCGACCGGTGTGATCGCGTGGTAGCCGAACTCCTCGGCGAGCCGGCACAGCTCGAGGCCTTCCTTCATGTCGATCGCCGGCGAGAGCGGCGGCGAGTCCTCGCCCATCGGGATCTTCACCGTGAGCGGATAGTCCTCGCCGGCATGCGTGCGGATCCGATCGGCGATGAGCTCGAGCATCCGCGCGCGGTTGCGCGTCGAGCCGCCGAACTCGTCGCCGCGGCGGTTGTAGTACGGCGAGATGAACTGGTGGATCATCTTTGCGTTCGACGACGCGATCTGCACGCCGTCGTAGCCGGCCTCGCGCGCCCAGGCGGCGCACCGGCCGAACTGCTCGGCCATCTCGCGGATCTCCTCGGTCGTCAGCACGTGGATCGGGACGCCGCGCAACGCGGGCCGCACGTGAACCGGCGGCTTCGACACCGCGATGATGGGAGCGGTCCGGGCCTTCGCGTACGTGGCGTGCCAGCCTTCCATCGCGTAGATCCCGGCGTGACCGATCTGGAGCATGATCCGTCCGCCGCCCGCGTGGACCGCCTTGGTGACCTCGGTGAGCGCGAGCGCCCGCTTGCGCGTGTTGAACAACGTCATGCCCGGCGACGAGCGTCCCTCCTCGCTGATGCAGGAGTTTCCTTGGATGATCAGCCCGACGCCGGCACGCGCGTTTTCGCCGAAGGCGTCCGCGTAGATCCCAGCCGCATCGGGGCCGTTGCCGGCGCCTTCGAGTACGGGCGCGCGGTAGAGGCGGTTGCGGACGGTCATCCCGCCGATGGAGATGGGTTGGTGCAGGACCGAGGTCACGGTACGTAACTGTACGGGGACCGCGTGCGGGGCGGACAATCCTCCCCCCTTTTGTTTCCACGCGCAGGGATACCCTTTGCGGCGACGAATCTAGCCGCCTAATGCACGCGCGCATCCCGCCTCTCCGAGCGGTCGCCGCTCTATCGGCGGTGGTCTTGTCCTCCCTGGCCGGCGTCGGTGTAGCACCGGCGGCTACGACCGGTTCGATCAGTGGGACGGTCACGGCGGTCGAGGGAGGCCCTCTTGCCGGCGCGTGCGTCAACGTCTTCGCGCCGGGAGCCGGAGAGCAGGGCTCAACACAGACGGACGCCGCGGGCCGCTATCTCGTAAACGGTCTGGCTTCGGGGAGCTACAAGGTGCTCTTCCATGGCTGCGACAACGTCGAGTACCTCCCCGAGTGGTACGACAACGCACCGGACGAAGCCTCCGCGACGCTCGTCGTGGTGCAGGACGCAGCCGAGACCTCCGGGGTCGACGCCGCGCTGGCCGTCGGCGGAAGCGTCAGCGGCCTAGTGACTGACGAATCGGGGACGCCGCTTGCCGGAGAATGCGTGAGCGTGGGCAACTCCACGACAGGCCACGGCGTGAACACGAACGCCGACGGCACATACCGGATCCCGGGCTTGCCGAGCGGCTCGTACACGGCTCAGTTCGGCTGCCACACGCCGGGGAACTACCTCATGGAGTGGTACGACAACAAGCCGAGTCCCTTCACCGCCGATCCCGTGATCGTGGTCGAGGGAAGCGAGACCTCGGGGATCGACGCCGCGCTGACCGCCGCGGGACACATCACGGGCACCGTCACCGATGAGACCGGCGCTCCCATCTACGCGGTATGCGTCACGGCCTACGGCCCACTCGACTACTACCAGGTGGCCACCGCGGAGACCGGCGAGTACTACATCGACCAGCTCCCCGCAGGCGACTACCGAATGTTCTTCGAAGACTGCGTCCACATCACGCACGCGTCCGAGTGGTACGACGACAAGCCCAATATTGCGGCCGCCGATCCGGTCGCGGTTGTCGGTGGACAGACGACGTCCGGGGTCGATATCGAGCTCGCGTCGACGACGCCAACGAGCGGATTCATCTTCGGGAATGTCACTGACTTGGTGGGTGATCCGCTCGCCGGTATCTGCGTAGAGGTCCGCAAGCCGTTTGGGACGGTGCTCGGGGTTTGGACAACGAACGACGCAGGGGACTACCAGGCTGGTGCGTTCGTTCCGGGCGGCTACAAGGTCTTGTTCCGAGACTGTGTCCCAGGCGGAGCGACGACGGCCGAATGGTATGACGATAAACCGACCTTTGCCCAGGCCAATCAAATCGAGGTTCCCATCGCCGGAAACGCGCAGGCGGACGCGAGCCTTTTGACCTGCTCGACTGGCCCCGACTCCGACGGCGACGGCGTCACCGACTGCGATGAGTCCAAGGCCGGGACCGATCCATCGGACCCGGACTCCGACGGTGATCTCTTCAGCGACGGCTTCGAGGAGCACGGGGGGACCTGCCTCGCGCTGCCATTGGAGGGCGGGTCCGATCCGGTGAACGCTCTTTCGAACCCGCTCGTTACGCTGCCGGTGCCGCCGCTGCGCCTTCCAACGCCGCTCGATCCGGTCTGCAACTAAAAGCGAGGCTTCGTCGCGATCTTCACCCGGAACACTCCGCGGTGCGGCGACAACGTCGGCGAAGGGATCCTGGGCCGGCTTTCGCCCGACGAGCCCTAAGCACGCCCTGTGCTCAGACTTGTGCGAGCAGGTCGCGGAGAGGACCCGGTTCCGAGCGCTCGACCGAAACGCCCGGCAGGAACGGGATCGTATGGAGGATCGGCGCCATCGCGGCGAGGCGTTCGAGATTCGTCTGCTCGGTGATCCCAGGCTTGACCGGCCAGCCGCACACCACCAACCCGGCGACGAGAAGCCCGCGCCGGCCCGCCGCCTCGAGCGTCAGCGCCGTGTGGTTGAGCGTGCCGAGGCCCGGCCGCGTCACCACCACGACCTGCGCGCCGAGCGCCCCCGCGAGATCCGCCATCGTCCAACCTTCGTCCAGTGGAACCAACAGGCCGCCGGCTCCTTCGACGACGAGCTCGTCGCAGTCCTTCGCGCGTTCCTGCAGCGCGGAGACCAGCCGATCCGCATCGATCGTGGTGTCGGCGCGCTCCGCGGCGACCGCAGGCGCGAGCGGTTCGGTGAGCCGGAGGAGCTCCTCGCACTCCGCGCCGGTGGCGGCGCGGACGAAGTCGGCGTCCGATCCGTGTTCCCCGGGAGCGAGCCCCGTCTGAACCGGCTTCGCGTAGCGGACCGACCGGCCGGCGGCGCGGGCCGCGGCGACGAGCCAGGCCGACGCGATCGTCTTGCCGACGCCGGTATCGGTTCCGGTGACGAAGGTGATCACGGGATCCAGGCGCCGACCCTGGCGCCGGCGAACGCGCGCACGGCTGCATCGATGTGCGCGTCGCTGTGCGTTGCCATCACGGTGGCGCGCAATCGCGCTGTGCCCGCCGGCACGCTCGGCGGTCGGATCGCCGGGACCAGGACGCCTTGATCCAGCAGCGCGATCGCGAACGCCAGAGCCGTCTCGGAGCTCCCGACGACTACGGGCACGATCGCGGCGGCCGGCTCGGGAACAGCGAACCCCGACGCGCGGAGGCCGGCGGCAAGCTTCCGGGCGAGCGCGCGCGCGCGTTCGGGACGCTCCGGCTCGTGCTCGAGGACCGCGAGCGCCGCGGTCGCAGCCGCGACCGTCGGCGGCGTCGGAGCGGTGTCGAAGATGAAAGCGCGGGCGCGGTTCCGGAGGTAGGCGATCAAGTCTGAGGATCCTGCGATGTACCCGCCGGCCGAGCCGAGCGCCTTCGAAATGGTGCCCATCACCACCGGCACGCGACCCTCGAGGCCGAAGTGCGCGACGGTGCCCCGGCCGCCCGGCCCGACGACCCCGGTGGCGTGAGCCTCGTCGACCATCAGGATGGCGCCGGCTCGCTCGCAAACCTCCACGATCTCGGGGAGCGGTGCGACGTCGCCGTCCATCGAGAAGACCGTGTCGGTCACAACGAGACTCCGCCGCCGGGCGCCGTGTTCGCGGAGAAGCGTCGCGAGATGTTCGGGATCTGCGTGGCGATATACATGCACGTCCGCGTGAGAGAGACGTGCGCCGTCGATGATCGAGGCGTGGTTCAGCTCGTCGGAGAAGATCGCATCGCCACGAGAAACCAGCGCGGAGATCGTGCCGAGGTTCGCGAGGTAGCCCGACGAAAAAAGCAGCGCCGATCCGGCCCGCTTGAACGCGGCGAGTCGCTCCTCGAGCTCGTCGTGCAGGCGCATGCCGCCGCTGATGAGTCGCGCCGAGCCCGTGCCGGCTCCCCAGCGCCGCGCCGCCTCCGCGGCCGCCTCGACGACCTGGGGATGCGTTGCGAGGCCCAGGTAGTTGTTCGACGCGAGCAGGATCATGCGCGCGCCGTCGAGCACGACCTCCGGCTCTTGAGCCGAGTCGAGCGCGCGGACCTCCCGCAGCAGCGCGTCGTCCTCGAGCGTGGCAAGCTCCTTGGCGATGAAGCCGAGAGGATCGCTCATCGCAACGACGCGGTGACGTCCTCGATCGCCTGCGCCGTGATCGCGACCAGGCGGCTCAGCCGGTCGTCGTCGATCGCGAGCGGCGGCATCAACACCATCACGTCGCCGAGCGGCCGGATGATCGCCCCGAGAGGACGTGCGGCGCGCGCCACGCGGGCGCCGATCTGCAGCGACTCGGGGAACGGGTCCTTCGTCGCGCGGTCGGCCACCAGCTCGATGCCGGCCATGAACCCGCGCCGTCGCACGTCGCCGACGAAGGGGTGATCGGCGAGCGGCTTGAGCAGGCGCGAGAGCAGCTCGATCTTGGGTTGCAGCCGCTCGATCGTTCGTTCCTCTTCGAACACGTCGAGCGTCGCCAGCGCCGCAGCGCACGTGATCGGGTTCGCCGAGTAGGAGTGGCCGTGGTACAGGGTCTTGTGTTCCTCGGGCCGGCCGAGGAACGCTTCGAAGATCTCCTCGGTGGCGAGCGTGGCCGAGAGCGGGAGATACCCGCCCGTGAGGCCCTTGCCGACGCACATGAGGTCGGGCTCGACGCTCTCTTGCTCGCAGGCGAACATCGTCCCCGTACGGCCGAAACCGGTCGCGATCTCGTCGACGACGAGCAGCGTGCCGTGGCGGCGGGCGATCTCCGCGACGCGGGCCAGATGACCGTCGGGCGCGGTGATGATCCCGCCGGCGCCCTGCACGAGCGGCTCGACGACGACCGCGGCGACGCCGTCGCCTTCGCGCCGAAGGACGTCCTCGAGCACGTCGGCGCACGCGATCTCGCACGCCGGGTAAGTGCGCCCGAGCGGGCATCGATAGCAGTACGGTGAGGGTATGGAAGCCGACGGGAACAGCAGCGGGCGGTATGCCTCGTGGAAGCGCTCGATGCTCCCGACCGAAACCGCGCCGAGCGTGTCGCCGTGATAGCCGTTCTCGACCGAAACGAACAGCGGCCGGGTCTCGCCGCGATTCCGCCAGTAGGAGAACGCCATCTTGAGCGCGACCTCCGCGGCGGCCGCGCCGTTCTCGGAGTAGAAGACACGCGAGAGGCGGCCGGGCGCCAGCGCGATCAATCGCTCGGCGAGCTCGATCGCCGGCGGATGGCTGAGGCCGAGGAACGTCGAGTGCTGGAGCCGGCGGGTCTGCTCGACGATCGCTTCGACGATGCGCGGATGCCCGTGGCCGTGCACGTTGACCCAGAGCGATGAGACGCCGTCGATGTAACGGCGCCCGTCGGTGTCGATCAGGTCGCAACCTTCGCCGCGCTCGATGATCGGCGCGTCGTCCTCGAGCCACGCCGACATCGGCGTGAACGGATGCCAGATCGCCGTGTGGTCGGTGACTCGAAGCACTCGGGTCCGGTCGTCGGACGGCACGGTCCTCCCGCCTACCTGATGGAGTCGGGCCAATCTAACGGATACGCACGTTGACCCGCCTCTCGCGCATGATCGCGTGCTTCATGCTGATCGCGGGGACTTGCCACCATCGCATCGGCCTAGAGACGAAGTATCCCGGGTGCGATCCGCGGTTCCGCGGTCGCCACCCGGGATACTCGGGTCTAACGGGTCAGAGCTTCTGGCAGGGCTCCGTGAAGCTGAAGTCCTTGGCCGTCGGACCCACGAAGAAGTCCTTCACGACCGAAGAACCCAGCGGGGCCTTCTCGTCGGCCTTCAATATCAGCGACTGTCGGACCACGTTCGTGTTCGCGTCGCCGCCGAGAGACTTGCTCGGCAGCGCGCCCTCGTAGTCGACCGTCGTCTGCTTCACGGCGGCACGCACGCCATCGCGGGTCAGGTCGCCCAGATCGAAGGCCTTCTCGAGGACCGCCTTCATCGGGTACGACCAGATCCAGCCGAACGCGTATCCCTCGTTCGTCGGCAGCGTCGAGCCCGCCGCGGCCTTAATCGCGTTGTGCGCGGGGGTGTTCGTGCCCCACGGCCCCCAGGGACTGACGAAGTTGTAGAGCCCGAGGATCGCCGGCTTCGCGGCGCTCTGGAGGACGGCCGGGTTGTACGTCGGAATCGCGCCGACGAACCGACCCTTGAACCCGCCTGCCGCCGCCTTGCCGACGATCTCGGCCATCTCGGCGGGGCCGGTCGCGAGCATGACGACATCCGGCTTCGTGCGGAGGATCGCCGCCACCGGCGCATCCTGGTTCCCGGCCGTAGCGTTCGGCGCCGTCTGGACGTCGTTCGCCTTCGGGAACGCCACGTCGTTGATCTCGGCCCACTTGGCGACGCCGGCTGCCGAGTCGCCGCCGTAGTCACCGGGGTAGTGGACCGCCATGAGCGTGTCCGGCTTGCCGAAGGTCTCGGACGCCCAGTCGAGTCCGTTCATGGATTCGACGCAGTAGTTGTAACCGCTCTCGATCACGAGATCGTCGAACACCCAGCCGGACCACCAGGAGGCGGGCGCGGCGACGAGGTTCTCGTCCTCCATGATGTCCTTCGCGGCGATCGTCGGTGGCGTGCCGAGCGACTGCGCCAGCGCGAGGATGTTCGGGAGGATCTGGCGGAGCTGCGCGACGTGCTCCTGCGGGTTGTACTTGTTGTCGCGCGTGTACTTCGTGATATCGACGTCGTACTTCCCGCCGATGCCGTTGCCGTCGTTGACGCGCTTCCAGAAGGCCTTCTGGCCGTCCGTGATCGGCACGGCCAGGGCGCGGAACGGACCGACCGTCAGGTCGGACAGCACGCCGAGATAGATGCACCCGCGATCCGCGTGTGTGCTGCCGGGACACGCTGCGGTAGTGATACCGAGGCCTGTCTTCACGTCGCCGCCGCCGGGCCCGGCGTCGTCGCCACCGCACGCGGCGGCGAACAGTGCCAGGATCCCGACGAGGGCGCCGAGGCGTCCCCATCTTCCGATCGACTTCATTCCTCACCCCCACGTAGCGGACGGACGAACGACGAGCTTTGCGTCAGTCTTTCTCCCACACCTCCCTCCGCGGGTCAACGAACCTCGTCAATAGGAGAACGGCCAGGAACGCCAATAGGTTTTCGCCCGGACCCACATACCGAACAGGCCCCTGGGCTCGAGGATCATGAACGCCACGATCCCGACGCCGAAGAGCAGGGTCTCGAGCTGGAACGTCGTGATGAGCCCGCCCGTCGACTGCCCCTCGACGAAGGGGATGAACCGAGGGACTTCCTGGACCAAGCGGGGCAACAGGACCACGAAAGCCGCGCCGAGGAGCGAGCCGGACAGGGTGGCGACGCCGCCGATCAGGATCATCGCCAGGAAGTTAACCGACGTCAGCAGGTTGTAGCTGCCGGGTTCGATGAAGCCGGTCAGCGTTGACAGGAGCGCGCCGCAGATCCCCGCGTAGAACGAGGAGACCGCGAACGCGATGACCTTGTGCCGGGTGAGCTCGACCCCCATCACCTCGGCGGCGATGTCTCGGTCGCGGACGGCCGCGAGGGCCCGGCCGACCTTCGACCGCGTGAGGTTCTTCGCGAACACCGCCAGCACCAGCAGGACCAGGAGCCCCACGAAGTAGAGCTTGATCTCTCGCGTCACCGTGAAGCCGCCGATCTCGATGCGCTCGTCGAGCCGCGTCCCGAACATCTCGAGCTTCGCCGACGAGCGCCCAGTTCCCACTCCGCCGGTGATGAACACCATCTCGCGGAAGAGATGCTCGCCGAGGAACACGAGCCCGAGCGTGACGATGGCGAGGTACAGGCCCTTGAGCCGCGCGGCGACCGGCGCGACGATCAGCCCGACGATCGCCGGCAGCAGGCCCGCGGCCGGCAGCCAGATCCACATGTCGAGCCCGAACCCGACCACGTTGCGGTCGGTCGGCCCGCTGAGCACCGCCGCGGTGTACGCGCCGAGCCCGAGGAAGAACGCGTGACCGAGCGACACCTGGCCTGCGTACCCGGTGACGATGTTGAGACCGATCGCGCCGATCGCGGAGATGAACGCCGTCGCGAAGAGCGCGTTGAGCTCGCTCGTGATCACGAAGGGGAGCAACAGAGCGCCGACGAGCAGCACGCCGAACCAGAACCGTTTGACGGGCGTTCCGAGCGGGGCCTGGTCGGACTCGTACGTGGTGTGGAGCTCGGGACGACCCCTCATACGCGCTCGACCTCTTTGGTCCCGAACAATCCGTACGGCCGCACGAGGAGCACCAGGAGCATCACAAGGTAGGGGACGACCTGGTCGAAGTTGCCGCCGGCCCAGGCGAAGTGCTCCGGCTGATAGACCTTCGTGTAGGTCTCGGCCAGGCCGATCGCCAAGCCGCCGACCACCGCGCCGGGGATCGAGTCGAGGCCTCCAAGGATGATCGCCGGCAGCGCTTTCAGCGCGAAGAAGGTCGTGTTCTGGTCGATGCCGGCGCCGCCCGTCCCGACGAGGAGCCCCGCGAGCGAGGCGAGTCCGCCGGAGATCGCCCAGGAGATGCCGAACATGCGCCCGACCGGCACGCCCTGCGCGAGCGCCGCCTCCTGATCGAAGGACGCGGCGCGGAGCGCAAGTCCCAAGCGAGACAGCTTGAAGAACGCCGCCATCGCGGCCACGACCGCGGCCGTGATAACCAGCGCCGCCAGATCCCGGTGGAAGATCGCGACGCCGCCGGGCCTGAACTGGGAGAGTCCCCACGGGTCGCCGAGCTGACGGAGCTCGAGCCCGATCAGATCGTTGGCGACGACCTGCAGGGCGATCAGGACCCCGACCGTCACCATCGCGGCGGAGAACGGCTGCTCGCCGACCATCGGGCGGAGCGCGACCCGCTCGGTCACCGCGGCGATCGCGGCCGTGACCAGCACCGCCACGACGACGCCGAGCCAGAAGCTCAGCCCAACGGTGATCACGAAGTACGACGCGAAGTAGGCGCCGAAGATCATCAGCACCGGCTGCGCGAAGTTCACGACGCGCGTGCCCTTGTAGATGATCACGAACCCGAGCCCGAGCAGGGTGTACAGCGACCCCTGGGCGAGTCCGCGTACGGTCGCGCTGAGGAACTCGTCCATCAGGCCGCGCCCTCCGCGCTCCCGATGGGTGGCGCCGATCGCGTGTGCACGTCGGCGAGGTCGCCCCCCGCGTAGCTCGTACGGTTCGAGTACATGTCCTCGATCATCGGCTCGAACATCGTGGCGATCGCCGCGCGCTTCACCTTCTGCGTGGCCGTGAGCTCGCCGTCCTCGTGATCGAGCTCCTTCGGGATCATCCGGAACTTGCGCACGCCCTCGACGCGGGCGAACTGCTCGTTCGTCGCCTTGACGACGTCCTGGATGAGCTTCAGCACCTCGGGCTTCTCGGAAAGGTCGCGGTAGGTCGTGTACCGGATGCGTTTGCGCTGCGCCCAGTTGGCGACGGTGTCGAACTCGATCCCGACGAGCGCCGAAAGGTACGGTCGCCGGTCGCCGACCAGGACGACCTCCTTCACGTACGGCGAGGTCTTGAGCGCGTTCTCGATCTCCGACGGCGAGATGTTCTTCCCGCCGGCCGTGATGATGATGTCCTTGATCCGGTCGACGATCCTGACGTAGGTGCCGTCCACCCACTCGCCGACGTCTCCGGTGTGAAGCCAGCCGTCCGGAGTCAGCGCCTCCGCGGTTCGCTTCGGGTCGTTCCAATATCCGGCGAAGACGCCGGCATGGCGGGTCTGGATCTCGCCGGTCTGGGAGTCTATGCGCAGGTCGCTGCCTTCGTGTGGTTCGCCCACCGTGCCGAGCTTCACCCGGCCCCGCCGGTTGCTCGTCGCGACGGCCGAGTTCTCGGTCATCCCGTAGATCTCGTGGATCACGACCCCGATGCCGAAGAACCACCGGAGGATCTCGGGCGAGATCGGCGCCGCGCCCGACCCGGCGTTGCGGCAGCGGCGGAGGCCGATGCGATCGCGGAGCGCGCGGTAGAGGAACGGATAGCCGGCCGCGTACCGCATACGCGACCCAAGCGTGTGGTTGCCGCCGCCGGCAACGAGATCGTCCCCGATCTTGGTCGCGACCCGCATCCAGAAGCGGTAGTTGGCGCGCTTGAGCCACGAGGCGGAGGCCATCTTGATCTGCACGCCGGCGTGGATCTTCTCCCAGATCCGAGGCACCGCGAAGAACAGCGTGGGCTGCACCTCACGGAGGTTCTGCTGCACCGTCTCGATGGATTCCGCGAAGTGCACCTGGGTCCCGGCCGCGGCGTTGACCCACTCCGTGCCGATCCGCTCGGCCACGTGACACAGCGGCAGGTACGAAAGCGTCACGTCGGCCCGGCCCGGATCGTCGTAGAAACCGCCGCTGTCGACGAGCATCCGGATCGCGAAATTCACGTTGGCCACGGTGAGCATCGAACCCTTCGGCGGACCGGTCGTGCCCGACGTGTAGACGAGCGTGACCACGTCGTCCGCCTCGATCTCCGCGGCGCGCTCCTCGAGCAAGCTCGGATGGCTCACGAGATGCTCGGCGCCGCGCGCGATAAAGTCCGACCACGAGATCAATATCGGGTCGTTGATCGACCGGACTCCGCGCGGCTCCAGGTAGACGATCCAGCGAAGGCCGGGGAGGCTGTGCTTCACGGCGAGCGCCTTGTCGACCTGCTCTTGATCCTCCGCGATCAGCACCTGCGCGCCGGAGTCCTTGAGGAGGTACTCGACCTCGGTGGCGGGATTGGTCGGATAGAGGCCGACGGTGATCGCGCGAACCGCCATCGCACCGACGTCGGAGTAAAGCCATTCGGGCCGGTTCTCCGAGTGGATGGCGACCCGATCGCCGGGCTCGACCCCCAGCGATGCCAGCGCGTGAGCGACGAGCCGGATCTGTTCCCAGTAGTCCTTCCACGTGATGTCCTGCCAGATGCCGAACCGCTTCTCGCGCAGCGCGACGCGATCCGGATCGGAGCCGGCCCATCCCCGGATCCGGCCGGCGACGGTCTCCACGGTTCCCGTGCTCTTCGCTGCGACGGCTCCCGCACTCATCGCTCACCTCCGATCGGCTCGCCGGTCGCCGACGCGGTTGCCTCGGGACTCCAGGGCCCCTCTCCCAGGTAAGCGTCGATGACGCGGGCGTCTCGCTGGATCTCCGACGGGACCCCGAATGCGATCTGGTGACCGAAATCGAGCACGAGCACCCGGTCGGCGAGGTCCATGACCACTCCCATCTCGTGCTCGACCATGATCATCGAGACGCCGAGCTCCTCGCGGATGTCGAGGATGAAGCGCGCGATGTCCTCGATCTCTTCCGCGTTCATCCCCGAAACGGGCTCGTCGAGCACGAGCAGCTTGGGCTCCATCGCGAGCGCGCGGCCGAGCTCGACGCGCTTTTTGATCCCGAAGGGGAGCAAGCCAACGGGCAGCTTGCGGTATTGCTCGATCTCGAGGAAGTCCACGATGTCCTCGACGATCCGTCGGTGTCGCACCTCCTCGCGCTTGGCCTTCCCGCGGTAGACGAACGCGGAGAGCAGGCCGTACCGGATGTGCACGTGACGGCCGAGCATCAGGTTGTCGAGCACCGTCAAGTTGTTGAAGAGCGCGATGTTCTGGAACGCGCGCGCGAGTCCGAGCCGCGCGATCTCGTCGGGCTGCGCGCCGATGATCTTGTGGCCGAGGAACGTGATCTGACCCGTCTGCGGCCGATACACGCCCGACAGGCAGTTCAGGAGTGAGGTCTTTCCGGCGCCGTTCGGGCCGATGATCGCGAGCAGCTCTCCCTGCCGCACCTCGAACGAGACTCCGGCGAGCGCCTTGACTCCGGCGAACCGGAGAGCCACATCCTTCACTTCGAGCACGGGCGCACCGGCGGGCAGATCCACCCCTGCGCCCGTCAACGCCTCGGAAAGTGGCCTTATGACAGCCATCGCTTGCGCCTCTTGTAGTGCTTGACGTCCCGCAGCGACGTGGCCCGGCCATCGGTGCGGAAGCCGAGGTAGAACTCGCGCACGTCCTCGTCCTCGCGGAGCGTCGCCGCAGGCTTGTCCATCACGATCTTCCCGGCCTCCATCACGTACCCGTGCTGGGCGATCGACAGGGCCATGTTCGCGTTCTGCTCAACCAGTAGTACGGACGTGCCCATGTGATTGATCTCTACGATGAGGTCGCGGATCTGCTGCACCACCAACGGGGCGAGCCCGAGGCTGGGCTCGTCGAGCATCAGATATCGCGGCCCCGCCATCATCGCGCGCCCGATCGCGAGCATCTGCTGCTCGCCACCCGACAGATAGCCGGCGATCTGCTTGCGGCGCTGCTCCAGCACCGGGAAAAGGCTGTAGGCGCGCGCCATGCGGTCCTTCGCGTCGGCGGGGCTCGTGTAGCCCCCGACCTTCAGGTTCTCTTCGACGGTGAGCTCGACGAAAACCCGCCGGCCTTCCATGACCTGGCCGATCCCTGCACGAACGATCTCCGGTGGGTCCAAGCCGTCTATCCGCTTGCCGTCGAGGGTGATCGTCCCGCGGGTGATCTCTCCGCGGTGGACGTCGAGAAGCCCCGTGATCGCGCGGAGCATCGTGGTCTTCCCGGCGCCGTTCGTCCCGAGGAGCGCGACGATCGACCCGTCGGGCACGCTGAGGCTGGCACCTCGCAGACCGAGGATCGCGTCCTCGTAAACGACCTCGAGATTCTCTATCGAGAGGATCTGAGACCCCCGAGCTCACCCGGCTCGTGCATCGTCTTGCTCTTTGTACTGCGGGATGCCCCGCCGCGCCATGGGCGAGGATAACCCGCGGCATGCGCCGCGCCCCTATGGCCGCGGGTACGCTACGAGCCCATGGTTGATCCACAGCCCGCCGAGGAAGCGTTTCGTCCGCTTCCGTCCCACTACCGTCGCTGCTTCGGGTGCGGCGAGGACCATCCGACCGGTTTGCACATGCAGGTCGTCGGCTCCGGCACGACGGTACGCGGCTCGTTCCTCGTCACCGAGCACCACCAGGGCGCGCCGGGGCTCGCGCACGGCGGAGTGATCGCTGCGGCGCTGGACGAGGCGATGGGGTTCCTGATCTACCTGGCCGAGAAGCCGGCCGTGACCGCGCACCTCGAGGTCGACTACCGCAAGCCCGTCCCGATCGGGTCGCGGCTCGAGCTCGAAGCGCATCTGGAGAACGTCGAGGGGCGGAAGCTCTATGCGTCGGTCACCGGCCGGGTGGACGGCGTGGTCCACGTCGAGGGCCATTCGCTCTTCCTGCAGGTCGGCGTCGAGCACTTCGCGCCGCACATGGAGCGCGCCGGCGAGACCTGGGTGCGCCCCTACAACCCGTGACCGTCCGTTTCGTCGACCTCTCTGGTCACGAGATCGGATGCACCGTCTACGGGGGTCGGAAAGGCGACGATCAGCGCGCACCACTTCACGAAGCCCCTATCCTGACCGGGGTCTTCGGGGCCTGTCAGACAAAGTGTTGTCAAATGTGTCGTCACATCGCCTGACCTGACGGGTACTTTCAAGCTGTCAGACAGGATGACGTCGTATTGTCTGACAGCCTTCTGCGCGGTACCCCGGCCGACTAAGGGTCGACGATCACGACTCCGTTCATGCCGATGGAAGCGTGGTGCACGCAGAAGTAATTGTAGGTGCCCGGCGTCGTGAACGTGCGCGTGTAATTGAGCGTCGGGGTCGCATCCAGTAGCGGGTACTCGAAGAAACCCGGCACGACTCGCGGCGACTCGGGCGGCGTCGTCGGGTAGTGGAAGCCACTGTCGAAGATGAGATCCGTACTCGTCACGGAGTGGCAATGCGCGCTGTTCCAGGTCCACACGATCGACTCGCCGGCCGTGATCCGGGTCTCAAAGGGAGTGAGCAGCGCGTCCACGCTGAAGCCGGTTCCGGCGAGACCTTCGCCGAACGTATTGTGGCCGAGCACCACAGTCGCGGTGACGTTGGGGATCGTCTCCACCGGATCGTCCGTCAGCGCACCGTCGGCCGCCGAGCAGCCGCTGTCCGTGCTGCGGTACCAATGGATCGCATGTGCGGGCGGCAGGCCCGCCGCCAGGATCAGTGCCACCGTCGCAGCGAAGAGCGCCGACCGAGCGAGACCCTTCCGCATCGCAAGCCCCCTACCTTGGCGGTCGCTATCAATACGTCCGTTTCGCCGGAGAAGTTCGATCTCCTGCGCAGGCGAACTACGCGAAGTAGCGCGAGGCGATCTGCTCGGCGGTTCGGGCGGCAAGCGCCTGCGCCGTCAGGGTCGGGTTCGGTCCGCCGAGGCCGTTCGGGAGCACCGAGCAGTCGCCCACGAAGAGACGCTCGACCTCGTGGGCCTCGCCGCCCGAGTCTACGACGCTCGCCGCCGGATCGTTGCCCATCCGCATCGTCCCCATGATGTGGGTGAAGAACGCCGGATGGATCTTCGTCCGGTGCACCTGCTTCGCGCCGGCCGCGCGCAGCACTTCCGTGCCCTTGCGCGCGAGCCAGTCCTGACGCTCCCGCGACGCCGGCGTCGGGTGGTAGACGACCTTCGGCACCGGGCCGTGCTCGTCGGCCGGCCAGTCGTCGGCGAGCATAACGCGGTTCGATGGGATCTCCTCGTCGTTGGTCGAGATCGCGATCGTGAGCGACCGGTGGTACTCGCCCATCCGCCGCACCGCGTCCTCGCCCCAGCCGCGACCTTGGAAGTCCCACGGCCCATCCGGCTTGTCGCCCCAGAATCCGCTGCCGCCGCCTATCACGATCGAGAACGACTGCGGCCCGAACCCCTGGCTCCAGATCGTCCCGTAGCCGGGGAAGTCGGCGCGCGCCATCGTGACCTGCCCAACGTTGGGGTGAACTTCCCGGTCGAAGAACCCGGTCACGAAGTCCTGGAGGTGCATCGAAAGGTAGCGGCCGACGGTGTCCTGTGAGTTCGGCAGTCCGGAGTTCAGCCACAGTCGCGGCGACTCGATCGAGCCGCCCGCGAGCACGACCACCTTGGCTTCTGCCTCGCGTTCCTCGCCCGTCGCGGTGTCGCGCCAACGGACGCCGCGTGCCCGTGCCCGTCCGGCGCCGTTGGAGAACAGGATCGCGGTCGCGAACGCATTGGCGACGATCTCGCAGTTGCCCGTCGCCATCGCGGCGGGCACGTAGCTGACGTTCGTGGCCCGCTTGGCCTTGCGTTCGATCGGCGCTCCGACCGGGTTCGGGCACCCCTGAAGGCAGTGGCCGCACATCGTGCAGCCCTCGACCTCGGGGTGCCGAAGCGGCGTCCCCGCGGCCATCCTCGCGATCGGAAGGATCGCGTTGTGACAGGGACGCCACATCGCCTCGGAGACGTCGCGCGTCTCGCTGCGTTTGAGTCCGATGCCCTCGCAGCCGGCCGCGAAGAGCGCGTCCTTGGTCGCGAGATCGTCGACGAGCGCCACCGGCAAGAACTCCTCGACCCGCTCGTAATGCGGGATCAGCTGTTCATAGGTGAGCGGCCATGCTTCGCTCATCGCCGAGGGATACACCCGCGGACAGATGCCGTTGTAGTGGAGCGTCGTGCCGCCGACCCCGGCCGCTTGCAGGATCAATCCCACGCCGTCGCGCCGGCGCACCCACGGCGCCTTCGTCCGGTCGGCGGGTCCCCAGCGCAGTTTGCCGTCGACGAGCGACCCCATGTCGTCTTCGAGGCGCGTGAAGTCGTTGTCGGGATCGAGCCACGGACCGGCCTCGAGCATGAGGACCTTGACACCGCGCTCGGCGAGCTCCTTCGCGACGACCGGACCGCCGCCACCGGCGCCGATGATGATGACGTCTGCCGTCACACGCCCTCCCGGTATTCGGGGTGCCCGTGCACGGGGCCGTGGAATCCGACGTGTGCCCAGGTCGGCGGAGCGGAGATCTTCCCGGACGTGCGCTCGTAGCCGCTCCACTCCGAATACGAGCCGCCGTTGGTGAAGACGAGAAGCGCGTCGACCGCATCGCGGATGTCCTGGCTGTCGTCGGTCGACATGGCGCGCAAGACGGTTGACCGCTCGTCCGAAGAAAGCTCCGCGAACGACGATCCGGCTTTGACGTCCATCGAGTACGCGTTGAGCAACGCGGCGATGAGGTCGACGAAACCGGGGAACGACTGCTCGATCAGACCGACGACGTGGCGGTCGACGCCCATCGCGAGCGCGCCGGGCAGCTCGCCGGTCGCTGGGACGATGGTGTCCACAGCGGCGCGGATGGCATCGAGCGAAGCGTCGTCGGGCATCGCGCGCCATTGAACATCACGCGGGCGGGGCCCGTCCAAGGGGACTCAGCTCTCGAGCGTCACCGCGCGCAGGACCGTCTCGATCGTGTCGAGCGCCGCCGGATCCTCGAAGTAGAAAGCGATGGCCTCATACCTTGCGTGGAAGCCTTTCGGGAAGTTGAGCACGGCGGCGAGCGCGCCGGGGATCCTCACGTCGGCTTTCGAGACGAACCAGGCGTTGGCGTCGTAGATCACGCCCGAGAGGCCGTCGGGCCGGGTGACGATCCGCAGCGGCTTGATCTCGAATGAGTCCTTGCCGGCGCAGGTGGAGACGGAATGCTTCCCGCCGCTCTGGATCCACCGATGAGCGAACGTCGGCCATCCTTCCGTTCCAGGACACCCGTCGTTGACCGCCGCGAACTCGTACGATCGGCAAGTGCCGCGCGGATCGCAACGGTCGGAGCGCCGGATCGTCCACGCATACCGCGGGCCGGTCTCGCCGTCCGAGGCCGCGCTCACGGTCCCCGGAAGCGGCGGATATGCGAAAGCGATCGTCTGGTAAGCGAACGTCCTCCACCCATTCGGGGCCTTGATGGCCGCCGCCGGAGCCGCGGGCGACGGCGAAGGGGCCGGCGTGACGGATCCGGAGCCGACGGGAGTCGGGGACGCCGAGCCGGCGGAGCCGGGGGTTGAGTCGGAGCATGCCGCCGCGATGACCATGAGCGCCGCGACCAGGAGGTACGGGCCCGTTCGCCTTCGGTGAGTCATGCGCTCATCCTCGCAGCTCACGCGATCTCGAGGTCTGTGCGGACGAAATCTCTTCCCGTGCAGAGCAGCGGCTCACCAGCCAGCCTCGCGATCGCGTAGCTCATGCAATCGCCGAAGTTGAGTGAAGCATCGTGCCTGCCGCGGCCATATCGCTCGAACGCTTCGACGGCCTCTTGCCAGTGATTCTCACCGAAGGGGACGACCACCACCTCGAGTCGACGATCACACGCCCTCGCGACCGTACCCGAGGATCTTCTCTCTTTCACGCTTCGTGAGTCTCTTCCGACGAACGTCCTCAGGCACGAGCGGCCATATCTCCCGCTCGAGGAACCGATGGACTTCGTCCCTACGCCGGGGGACGGCGATCCGGGAGGCCAATCGATCACGCCGCTCCTCGAGAGCTTTCCGGATGGCCTCGGTCTTCGATTCGCCCGTCAGCTCGGCAACCTCCGCGGCGAGCTTTGCCACCGCCTCGTTCTTGATGTTGAGCCCCATGTTCTACCCTTGATAGACGATGGGAGAACTTCTACCACTCCACCACCGGGCCCGGTGCGCCCGGCCCCTACTTGAGGCGTTCATCCACCTGGTGAGAGACTCGTCCGACACCGACTCGAGGAGGTCCTCATGAAGCCGCTCAAGGACAAGGTCGTGCTCATCACGGGGGCCTCGCGTGGGCTCGGCGTCGACATGGCTCGGGCGTTCGCGGCTCAAGGGGCCAAGCTCGCGCTGGCGGCGCGGTCGGGGAGCGCCCTGGAGCAAGTGCGGTCCGAACTCGCGAGCGGCGGCGCGACGGCTCTCCCCGCGCCCACCGACGTCGGCGACTACGAGTCGCTCCAGGCGCTGGTCAAGGAGGTCGAGTCCTCGCTCGGCCCGATCGACGTGCTCGTCAACAACGCCGGCATCGAGGACGTCTACGACTTCGAGGCGACCACACCCGAGCGGATGGAAGAGATCGCCCGGGTGAACTTCGTCGGGCTGATGTGGCTGTCCCGGCTCGTGCTTCCGTCGATGATCGAGCGCCGGACCGGCCATATCTGCAACATCTCCTCGGTCGCCGGGTTGAGTCCGGTGCCCCACAACGCGATCTACTCCGCCACCAAGCACGCCGTCGTCGGGCTGTCTCGGTCGCTGCGATTGGAGATGGCCGAGCACGGCGTCGAGGTCTCAGTCGTTTGTCCAGGGTTCGTGGACGGCGGGATGTTCAAGGAGTGGGGGAGGCCGCCGCCGAAGTCGTCGCCCGCCGTGTCGCCGGAGAAGGTCGCGGAGGGCGTCGTCCGAGCGGTGCTCGACAACAAGGGCGAGGTCGTCGTCACCAAGGGTCTCGCCAAGATCGCCGACGTCAGCTTCGCGATGATGCCCGAGATCGCGGCGAAGATGTACGCGAAGAGCGGCGCGCTCGGATACCTGAGGGATCAGGCGAAGATCAACTCGGAAAAGAAGAGCTGAAGCTCAGCGGTCGCGCGCGGCGAGCGCGAGCAGCCATGCCGGATCCTGTTGCGGGCGCGCCGGACGATCGCCGGCGAGCCCGGCCGCAAGCGCACTGACGGCGACGAAGCCTTCCATGCTCGCCGTCACGATGCCGCGGAGGTCGAACGCCTCGACGGGCATGCCCGGCAGGCCGATGGTGCGCGAGAGCAGATAAGCGAGGACCGTCGCGGCAGAGATCACGCCGGCGATGCGCCAGGCCCACACGCGTCCCGTGAGCACGAGCCATCCGCCGACCAGGAGCAGCGATGCCCCGGTGGCGACGAAAAGCCAGCCGTGCATGGTCGACTCGCGCAGATGCTCCGGCGCGAGCGCGAGATGCACGCCGCCGGCGAAGGCCGCGAGCTGACCCACGGTCGTCGCGACCGCGCCCGGGCGTAGCAGCCACCTCCCCATCCCGTAGTGCCATCGGCAGGCTGAGCGTCGGGACTGAGTCGTCCGGGCGCTATGGCCCGTTATCGGAGTTTGGCGGAGAGTTGGAGGAACGCGCCCTTCACCGACTCGCTCAGTGTTGGATACGAGTGGATCGCCTCGCCGACGACCTCGATCGGGATCCGTCCCGCCATCGCAGCCACGATCTCGTGGATCATGTCCCCGGCGCCCTCGCCCACGATGTGCCCGCCGAGCAGCTCGCGTGAGCGCTTGTCGGCGACCAGTTTCACGATCCCGTGCATGGTGCCCTCGATCACGGCCCTCTCGTTGTCGGCGAACCGCAGCAACGACGTGACGACATCGTGCCCCTCGTCGCGCGCGGCCTGCTCGCTGTGCCCCACACTGGCGACTTCGGGCTCGCAGTAGGTCACCTTCGGGATCACGCGGTAGTCACGCGGGCGGCGATGCCCGAGGATGTCGTCGACGATGATCTCGGCCTCGTAGGTGCCGACGTGCGTGAACAGTAGGTCGCCGGTCGCGTCACCGCCGGCCCAGATCTTGTCGCCGGTCGTCCGCAGCGTCTCGTCGAGCACCGGCTTGCCGTCCTTCATCTGGATCCCGGCAGCGTCCAGGTCGTGCTCGTCGAAGCAGGGCTTGCGGCCGGTCGCGACCAGGAGCTCCTCGGTCTTGAGCGGCTCACGGCCTTCGATGTGAAGCGTCCAACCCGCGGCCCCATGCTCGACGCGCGTCGTTTTCGCGCCGGTGATCATCTCGATGCCTTCCTCGGCGAGCGCCGGAGCGAGTGCGGCCGATGAGTCGGCGTCCTCGACGTAGATGATCCGGTCGAACAGTTCGACGATCGTCACCTTGGCGCCGAAGCGCGCGTAGATCTGCGCGAACTCGATCCCGATCGGGCCCGAGCCGAGCACGACCAACGACGCCGGAACCTCCTTCGCCGACCAGATCGCTTCTTTGTTGGTCCAGTACGGCGCGCCCTCCAACCCCTCGATCGGCGGCGCGGTCGGCTCGGTGCCGGTTGCGATCACGATCCGATCGGCTTCGATCATCTGACCCGCGGACGTCTCCAGCTTGTGCGGGCCGACCAGGCGCACCTCGTCGAAGAGGACGTCGATGCCTTGCTCCTCGAAGGGCTTGGCCCCGCCGCCGGAGAACCCGTCGATGATGCTCCGCGCGCGCCCGACGACCGCCTGGAAGTCCACCTCGACGCTCGGAACCTTCACGCCGAACCGCTCGGCGTCGCGCGCCCAGGCGGCGACCTTGGCGCTGCGGAGCATGACCTTGGTCGGGACGCAGCCGTAGTGGTTGCACTCGCCGCCGAGCTTGTCGCGCTCGGCGATCCCGATCTTGAACTTGGACCGGCCGCCGAGCGAGAAAGCCACCTCGGAGCCGGTTCCTCCGCCGCCGATCACGAAGACGTCGTAGCGTTGCTCCACGGGACTATCGTATCCATCGACGCGTCTTCTAAGCCGAGAGGGTGGGCCATGAAGCTGGGCATGGTGGGATTGGGCCGGATGGGGAGCGGGATGTCCGAGCGGCTCCGCGGCGGCGGGCACGAGGTGATCGGCTTCGACCGCGACCCGGCCGTCTCGCAGGCCGCGTCCCTCGAGGATCTGGTGGCAGGGCTCGAGCCTCCACGACACGTGTGGATGATGCTCCCCGCCGGCCCGGCGACGGAACAGACGATCGAGGCGCTCGCGAAGCTTCTGTCCCCGGAGGACTTGGTCGTGGACGGCGGGAACTCCAACTTCCGCGACTCGATACGCCGAGCCGAGGAGCTCGCCGCCGACGGGATCCTCTTCGTCGACGCCGGCGTGTCCGGAGGGGTGTGGGGCTTGAAGGAAGGCTTCTGCTTGATGCTCGGTGGAACTCAGGGCTCGATCGCGCGGCTGGCGCCGGCGCTCGAGACGCTCGCACCCCCGGAAGGGTGGCGTCACGTCGGGCCGTCGGGCTCGGGCCACTTCGTCAAGATGGTCCACAACGGCATCGAGTACGGGCTGATGCAGTCCTACGCGGAAGGCTTCGACATCATCCAGAGCTCGAGCGTCTACCCGAGCCTCGACCTCGGCGCGATCGCCGAGGTGTGGCGGCACGGGTCGGTCGTGCGATCCTGGCTCCTCGACCTCGCCGCCGGCGCCTTGCAGAAGGATCCGGGGCTCGAGGGGGTAAAGGGGTTCGTGGAGGACTCGGGTGAAGGACGCTGGACCGTGATGGAAGCCCTCGAGGAGGAAGTGCCCGCGCCGGTGATCACCCTGTCGCTGTTCGCGCGGTTCGCTTCGCGGCGTGAGGACGCGTTCTCCAACCGGATGCTGGCCGCCCTGCGCCGCGAGTTCGGCGGGCACGCCGTCAAGGAACGATGAGCCTCGTCCCGCCGCCGCCGCAAGCGATCGTCATCTTCGGCGCGTCGGGGGATCTGACAAAGCGAAAGATCCTTCCGGCGCTGTACGACCTGTGCGTCCGGGGTCTGCTCCCCGAACGCCGTGCGATCGTCGGCTACGCCCGAAGTGAATGGACCGAGGAGGAATTCCGCGCCCATGCCCGGGCCGGGATAGAGGAGTTCTCGCGCACGCCGATCGACGAGAAGGCGTGGAAGGTCTTCGCCGACGACCTCCACTATGTGAGCGGCGAATTCGACGAGCCGCACTGCTTCTCGCACCTGATCGAAGAGCTAGAGCATCTCGACCGCGAGCGGAAGCTCGAGGGGCGCCGCCTCTACTACTGCGCTACGCCGCCGTCGGCCTTCCCACAGATCGTCATGCGTCTGGGCGAGGGGGGGAACCCCGGCGAGGCATCGATCGTCATCGAGAAGCCGTTCGGCCACGACCTCGAGAGCGCGCGCGACCTCAACCGCATCGTGCGCTCGGTCTTCGACGAGTCGCGCGTGTACCGCATCGACCACTACCTCGGGAAGGAGACGGTGCAGAACATCTTGATGTTCCGGTTCGCCAATTCCATGTTCGAGCGCGTCTGGAACCGGGACGCGATCGACCACGTGCAGATCACCGTCGCCGAGGAGGTCGGCATCGAAGGTCGCGGCGCTTACTACGAAGAGGCCGGCGCGATCCGTGACATCCTGCAGAACCACGTGCTCCAAGTCCTGGCCTTCCTCGCCATGGAGCCCCCGCGTTCGCTCGAGGCCGAGGCGATCCGGGACGAGAAGGTGAAGCTCCTCCGCGCCGTCCATCCGTTCCAGCCGGACGAGATCGTGCGCGGCCAGTACGCCTCCTGCGAGATCGAAGGAAAGTCCGTTCCCGGATACCTGCAAGAGGAAGGCGTGGATCCGAGCTCGACCGTCGAGTCGTACGCCGCTGTTCGGGCGCACATCGACAACTGGCGTTGGTCGGACGTTCCGATCTTCGTCCGCACCGGCAAGCGCTTGCCGCGACGGACGACGCAGGTGATCGTCGGGATGCGCGAGGCCCCCGGTTACCTGTTCGAGGACGCCGGCATCTCCCCCGGCGTCGCCGACCACCTCTCGATCGAGATCCAGCCGAACGAGGGGATCTCGCTCGCGTTCAACGCGAAGCTGCCGGGCCCCGAGATCGAACTGAAGCCGGTGCACATGACGTTCTCCTACGACGAATCCTTCGGGGTCGAGCCGGCGGAGGCGTACGAGCTGCTGCTCCACGAAGCCATGGAGGGCGACCACACGCTGTTCATACGCGAGGACGAGGTCGAACGCTCCTGGGAGATCGTGGACAAGGTTCTCAAGGCCGAGACGCCCGTCTACCAGCACGACGCCAACACGTGGGGCCCGAAGGAAGCCGAAACTCTGATCGCGCCGAGGCGCTGGCACCTGCATTGAAGGGGGATCCGAGATGACGATCGACCGCACCGAGATCCGTCCGGCCGGGTCGAGCTCGTACGACACCGAGCGGGTCGACCGGCTCCCCTTCGGGACGCCGGAGAAAGCCGAGCGGTACCAGACCGAACGCTTCCTCGGCGCGACCGGCCTCAACTGGTACACGAGCGATCCGACGTTGCAGTTCCTGATGCGCTACCTGCTCACGGCCGACGAGCTGGAGTGGGCGACCCCGCGCCTCGAACGTCTGGGTGAGCTGATGGGCGGCCCGATCTCGGAGCGCGCCGATCTCACCGACAAGAACCCACCGCGTCTCATCAAGTACGACCGCTGGGGCCACGACATCAGCGAGGTCCTCATCCCCGAGTCGGCGCTCGCCACCAAGCGCGATCTCGCCGAGCAGGGTTTCGGGACGCCCGCCTTCCGGACCGAGGCCGAGCGCGCCGGCGTGCGCTTCGAGGCGCTCACCGGCACCTACACATATCTGCTCTGCCAGGCCGAGATCGGCATGACCTGCGCGATGGGTGCCGACGCGGGGATGGTCCGCGCGATGGTGGATCTGTTCGCACCGCAGGACGTGAAGGATCACGTGCTGCCCAGGATCGACTCCGGCGAATGGTTCGGCAAGACCGGCCAGTTCTTCACCGAGCGAACCGGCGGGTCGGACCTCGGCGAGCTCGAGACGACGGCGACGCCGAACGGCGAGTCCTGGCTGCTCAACGGGCTCAAGTGGTTCTCGTCGAACTGCGACGGCGAGGCGTTCGTCGTGCTCGGCAAGCCGGAGGGCGCTCCCGACGGCGTCCGCGGCATCGGGCCGTTCCTCGTGATGAAGCACCGGATGGACGGCACCCGCAACGGGATGCGGATCCGTCAGCTGAAGGACAAGCTCGGAACCAAGGCCGTGCCGAGCGGAGAGGTCGAGTTCGTCGACGCCGAGGCGTTCCTTCTGGCGCCGAGCGGAGATGGGAATGGCACCGGCGACGGACACGGGCTCGCGCGTCTGATGATGCTCACGAACGTGGCACGGATCGGGATCGCGACGATGGGACTCGGTTGCGCCCGTCGTGCGCTCGTCGAGTCTCTCTGTTACGCGAGCGCGCGCAGCGCATGGCGCAAGCGCCTGATCGACCAGCCGCTCATGAAGCGCAAGCTCGCCGAGATGATCGTCGACGTCGAGGCGGCGCAGGCGCTGGTGTTCGACCAGTACCAGCCGGCGAACCATCAGCGCAGCACCGCCGCGCCCGAGCGGCTGCGCCTCGGCGGCGCGCTCGCCAAGCTCCGGTGCGCACGGCTGGGGATAACGACGGCGAGCGACGCGATCGAGATCCACGGCGGCAACGGCTACGTCGAGACCTGGCCGGTGGCGCGGATCCTGCGCGACGCTCAGATCAACACCCTCTGGGAAGGGCCCGACAACATCCTGTGCTTGGACGTCCGGCGCTCGATCGAGCGAGAAGGCGCCGACGGCCCGCTGCTCGACCGGATCCGCGAGGCGGTTTCCGGTGCCGCTTCGGACGAGACGGCACACCTGGTTTCCCGGAGGGCCGATGACTTGGCCGCCGCGATCGAGGCGTGGCGGGGACTCGACCGCGAGACCGGCGAATCTCGGCTCTACCCGCTGGCGCAGTTCATGATCGACGTATACGCCGGCGCGTTGCTCGTCGAGCAAGCGGCGTGGGAGCGGTCAACCGGCGGGGGAGAGCGCAAGGCACTGGTCGCGCGGCTCTACGCTCAGCGTCGGCTTACCGGTGAGGGTCCGATGCGTGGGATCGACGATCCTCGAAACGAGGCGCTGGACCGGTTCGGGGAGCTTGCCGACGGCACGCTGGTGGACGACCGCCCGCGTTGACGGGCTAGTTGAACAGCCCGGCGACCTCCGGGCCGGATGGATCCCACCAGATCAGAGACCTGACCTCGTCGAAGGAACGGTCGGCCGAGACCAATGCCTCGGCATCCGTCGCCATCGCAGCTGCCGCCATGACGGCGTCGGATGCGCCGAGCTTCTTGGAGCGCTCGAACAGCCGGATGCCCGCGGACAGCAGCTGACCGTCGATCACGAGCAGCGGCGACAGAAGATCCGCGTACGCACGCCCGAGCTTCGCCGCGTCGCTCCTCGACCTCCGTCGAGCACGAACGTGGACGAATTCCTGGACCGCCTCGGGCGTCGTGATGGCATCGACTCGTCCGCTGCCGACGGCTTCGATGAGCCGCCGGCAAGGATCGGCCAGCCGGTGCTCGCCGCCGACTGCATAGACCAGCACGGTGGTGTCGAGGATGATCATTTCCGCCGTCCGCGAAGATCGTCGAGCTCGTCGCGCAGTGCCGCGACCTCCGGAACGGGCATCGGCTGGGCCTCGAGGATACGTCGCGCGGCCGCGGACCTCTTCGAGCCGGTCCCCGGGATCGATGCGTCGATGGCCTCGCGGATAACGCGGGCGACGGAAACTCCGCGACGCCGCGCCTGGTCTGCGACCCGCCGGTATCGCTCCTCATCGAGCAAGATCTGCAAGCGTCGTTCTAACATACACATACATTAGCATGTGTAGATAGCACTACGAACCGTGCGATCAGGCCCTAGCGGCCAAGGGTTAGCAGCTGGACGGCGGGTCTTATCCGCAAGGAGAGGGCGTCTCGGGAAACGCCCTGAACGTCGTCGTCCGGCGAGCGATGCTTGGGGGAGCTATGTCCGAGCACCGGATGAGGCAGGCACTCGAGGATTACCTCGACCTCCCGATCACGCGACACGGTCACCAGAGCTTGCTGGCCCGCATCCTCGGCCTTCGCCTCAAGTTCTCCGTGTACGACGCAACCTATCTCGCGCTTGCCGAAGCGCTCGCTGCACCTCTGCTAACGGCAGACAACCGCCTCGTTCGCGGCGCGCGAAGCCACACGCGGATCTCGACGGTGCCACGCCGGTCTCGCTGGAAGTGACGGCACGACAGAGGTGACAGACATGTCTGTCACCTCTGGCACCCCGGGAGGCCGGGCCGCCTCCCCGGAGCCCGGTCAGCGGCGGTCGAGCACGAAAAGCGAGTGGTGGTACATCGCGAGCGTCGGCCACTTCGGCCGATACGACTCGGTGTGCCCCACGCGGTAGCCGTTCTGCGAGAAGACGTCCTTCCACTCGTCGCGCGAGCGGAACGTGAACGGGATCGGGATCCCGTGCCGTTGGTTCAGCACCCAGTCCCACGCCTTGTTGAAAACCAAGTCGACCTTGTGGAACGGCGTGTCCTCGAGCACCAGCACGCGCTTGCGCGCGACGCGCATCGCCTCCGCCGCGACGATCAGCTGATCGTCCCACGCCGGAACATGATGGAGCACGAAGCACATCACCACGACGTCGAACGACTTGTCGGCCGCCGGCACGCGCAGGGGGTCGTCCTGACGCAGATACGGCAGGTCCACGCGGTTGTCGAACTCGTGCAGATCGCAACCGGTCGCTTTGGCACCGGCGTACCGCGCCAGACGCCTCGCGACCAGCCCCGTGCCGGAACCGACATCGAGGAAGGTCTCGCCCGGCTCGATCCACGGCGCCAGCTTGCGGACGACCTCGTTCTCGCGCAGAAACATCGTGGAAGCTACTCCTCCGAAGGCGACGTCGCGGCGAGCGAGCGGATCTCCTCGACGACTTCCGCGTTCGCGAGCGTGGTCACGTCGCCGAGCTGCCGGCCCCGCGCCACGTCGCGGAGCAGGCGGCGCATGATCTTCCCCGATCGCGTCTTCGGGAGATCGTCGCTGAGCACGATCGCCTGCGGCCTCGCGATCTTCCCGATCTTCTTCCCGACGTGCTCGCGCAGCTCGGCGATCCGGTTCTCGTTTCCCTCGACGCCCGACTTCAGCGTGACGTAGGCGACGATCGCCTCACCGAGGTCCGCGTCGGGCCGCGACACGACGGCGGCCTCGGCGACGTCGGGGTGGTCGACGAGGGCGGACTCGATCTCGTAGGTCGAGAGACGGTGCCCGGCGACGTTCATCACGTCGTCGATCCTTCCGAGCAGCCAGAAATAGCCGTCGTCGTCCCGCCGGGCGCCGTCTCCGGTGAGGTAGACGTTCGGCCCGTAACGCGAGAAGTACTGCTGCACGTACCGATCCGGGTCACCGAAGATGGTTCGGAACATCGCCGGCCACGGTTTGCGGATGACGAGCGAGCCCCCGGCGCCCTTGGTGACGCTGTTCCCGGCTTCGTCGAGGATGTCCGCCTCGACGCCGGGGAACGGGTTCGTCGCGGAGCCCGGCTTGAGCTTGGTGATGCCCGGGAGCGGCGTGATCAGGATCATGCCGGTCTCGGTCTGCCACCAGGTGTCGACGATCGGGCAGCGCTCCCCGCCGATGTTGACGTGGTACCAGATCCACGCCTCGGGGTTGATCGGCTCGCCGACCGTGCCGAGCAGACGCAGGCTCGACAGGT